>NZ_JACADT010001168.1:0-1607 GCF_013421635.1 Streptomyces sp. UH6
GGCGAGCACCTCGTCCGCGGGACCGTCCGCGACCACCGCGCCGTCCTCGATCAGCACCACCCGGTGGGCGGCGAGGGCCAGCTCGCGGTGGTGGGTGGCGTAGAGGACGGCGGTGCCCCGGGCGCCCTCGGCGCGGACGACGTCCGCGAGGCGGCGGCGCGCGCCGGGGTCGAGCCGCTGCTCGGGTTCGTCGAGCACCAGCAGGTCGCGGGGCCTGATCAGCGCGGCGGCCAGCAGCAGCGACTGGAGCTGCCCGGAGGACAGCGCACCCGGGAGGGAGCCGCCGTGGCCGTCCAGCCGCAGCTCGCGCAGGACCGCGTCGATGCGCGCCCGCTCCACCCCGTGGGCGACCGCCACCAGTTCCAGGTGCTGCCGCACGGTGAGGTCGGGGTACCAGCTCGGCGTGTCGGCGACGACGGCGACCCGGGCCCGCACCCGGGGGTCGTTCTCGGTCATCGGCGCCCCGTCGAAGACCACCGTCCCGGCGTCGGGCGCGTCCCGTCCGGCGGCGATCCGCAGCAGAGTGGACTTGCCCGACCCGTTCGGTCCCATCAGCGCGACGAGTTCGCCGCGCGCGACGTCCAGCCGGACGGTGCGCAGCGCCACCCGTTCCCCGTAGGTCCGGCTCACTCCCGTGGCCGTCAGCAGAACCGCAGGTCCCATCGCCCCGCTCCTCCCCCGCGGGCGGTTCCCGCCCGCCGCCGCCAGGCGATCATCACACCACGCGGGAGGGCGGCGGGGTGGAGACCCCCGTCACTCGGCCGCCTCGAGCGGCCCACCGGCCCTCCACCTGTGCTACGGTCGCAGAAGTTGCAGTTTTGGTTCCCAGAGGCTTCGAGTGCTCTTCCGACCCTTTCGTCGACGAGCACTCTTTTTGTTTTCGGCGGTTTCACCGCTTGCCGGACATCTCCGGACGGGAAATCATCGCAGCGACTCCGGTTCCACACGGTGTGGTTCCGGGCACTGCCCCAGAAGGAGATTCAATATGGCATCTGGCACCGTGAAGTGGTTCAACTCGGAAAAGGGTTTTGGCTTCATCGAGCAGGACGGCGGCGGCCCCGACGTCTTCGCCCACTACTCGAACATCGCCACCTCCGGCTTCCGTGAGCTTCAGGAGGGCCAGAAGGTGAACTTCGACGTCACGCAGGGCCAGAAGGGCCCGCAGGCCGAGAACATCGTTCCTGCCTGACGCCGACGCGTACGACGGACTGGGGCCCGCACTTTTCGGGGTGCGGGCCCCAGTCCCGTGCTTTCCCCCGCACCACCCGACGGCCCGGCTGGATCCCCGCCGTCGCCCGCCCGGACGACCACGGTACGGACGTCACCTCCCGTACACCGTCCGGCCCATTCTTCCGGCGCAGCCGCCCGCCCTTTCCGGCCGGCGCTGTCTCGCCCACCCACCGGCTCAGTATTGCGAATACCCGCATGGCGTTCATCCGCCCGGGGGAATTCCTCGATACGTGTGCCGCATCGAGGAAGGTTCCGCATGAACCGCACCACACGCTCCAACGGCTCACGTCCCGACCGTCGTTCGGCCGGCGGCTCGGGCTCCGGCGCCGGCTCGCGTGGCGGCCGTTTCCGCTCGCAGGGCTCCGGCGGCGGCAGCC
>NZ_JACADT010001169.1:0-1606 GCF_013421635.1 Streptomyces sp. UH6
CCACCGCGACGCGGCCGCCGCCTGCTACGGGCTGGAGCCGGAGCGGGTCAGGGTCGTCGTCACCGGCGTGCCGGGCGCGGACGCCGACCGTGAGGACCCCGCCTTCCTGCTGCCGCTGGGCCTGCTGGCGCTGCGCACCGGCTGCCCGGTGAAGCTGGCGGCGAGCCGCGAGGACTCCTTCCTCGGCCACACCCACCGCCACCCGACGCTGCTGCGCTACCGGCACCACGCCGACGCGCAGGGGCGGCTGGTCAAGGTGGAGGCGCAGATCCTGCTGGACGGCGGCGCCTACGCGGAGGCCTCGGCGGAGGCGCTGGCCGCCGCGGTCTCCTTCGCCTGCGGGCCGTACGTGGTGCCGCACGCGTTCGTCGAGGGCTGGGCGGTGCGCACCAACAACCCGCCGTCCGGGTACGTGCGCGGTGAGGGCGCCCTCCAGGTGTGCGCGGCGTACGAGGCGCAGATGGACAAGCTGGCCCGGAAGCTGGACCTCGACCCGGCGGAGCTGCGGGCCCGCAACGTGCTGGCCACCGGCGACGTGCTGCCCACCGGGCAGACCGTCACCTGCCCGGCGCCGGTCGCGGAGTTGCTGGCCGCGGTGCGTGAGGCGCCGATGCCGGAGCTGCCCAAGGACACCCCGGTCGAGGAGTGGCTGCTGCCCGGCGGTCCGGAGGGGCCGGGCGATCCGTCGGCGGTGCGGCGCGGCGTCGGCTACGGCATCGGCATGGTGCACCTGCTGGGCGCGGAGGGATCCGACGAGGTCGCCACCGCGACGGTGAAGGTCAAGGACGGCGTCGGCACGGTGCTGTGCGCGGCGGTCGAGTCCGGTCAGGGCTTCGCCACGCTGGCACGGCAGATCGTGCAGGAGGTCCTGGGCGTCGAGGACGTGGTGGTCGCCCCCGTGGACACCGACCAGCCGTCCGCCGGCGCGGGCAGCCGGGGCCGGCACACCTGGGTCTCGGCGGGGGCGGTGGAGCGGGCCGCGAAGATGGTCCGCACGCAGCTGCTCCAGCCGCTGGCCCACCAGTTCGGCATGTCCACCGAGCTGCTGCAGATCGCCGAGGGGAAGATCACCTCGTACGACGGGGTGCTGTCGACCACGGTGGTCGAGGCGCTGGCCGGCAAGGAACTCTGGGCCACCGCCCAGTGCCGCCCCCACCCGACCGAGCCGCTGGACGCGCACGGCCAGGGCGACGCCTACGTGGGGCTCGTGTTCTGCGCGGTGCGGGCGGTGGTCGACGTGGACGTGGAGACCGGCGCGGTGCGGGTGGTCGAGCTGGCGGTCGCGCAGGACGTGGGGCGGGTGCTGAACCCGGCGCAGGTGCGGGCGCGCATCGAGTCGGGCCTCACCCAGGGCGTGGGCATCGCCCTCACGGAGAACCTGCGCACGCAGCGCGGCGCGGTCCGCCACCCGGACCTCGGCGGATACGCCCTGCCCACGGCACTGGACGCGCCCGACGTGCGGCTGGTCCGGCTGGTCGAGGAACGTGACGTGGTGGCCCCGTTCGGCGCCAAGTCCGTCTCCACGGTCCCGGTGGTCACCGCCCCGGCGGCCATCGCGTCCGCGGTCCGCGCCGCCACCGGACGCCTCGTCAACCGCCTCCCCATC
>NZ_JACADT010000117.1:0-9645 GCF_013421635.1 Streptomyces sp. UH6
AGCTGAAGCAAGGGATGGTAGGGCCGATGGTTTACGGATGGCGGGATCTGTTTTTGGAGCATAGGAAAGCACTTAGTGGATTCTGTCTTTAGGTTTTTCGGGAGTTTCTGCTTTGCTTCCCATCTTTCCGGTTAATGGGAGGGGGTGTATCCTGATGTGAGATCGCCGCGAAAATGCGTAGCGATCGCAGGGCCCAAACATAAAAGTGGGCCCCACGCTCCCGGTGTAAGGGAGGGCGTGGGGCCCGGACACATGGGCCTTGGTGGGTCCGGCTGCGCCAACAGCTGGGCCCACCTGCTCTTTTAGAGCACTCCAGTGAGCTTGAGTCCCCAGTACACGGCCTGCAGGATGCAGGTGATCAGGGTGACCGTCTCAGCGGCGCGCTTGCGCTTGGAGCGGCCCGGCGCGGACTGCTCGGACGAGCTTTCCAAGCCGGACATCTTCACCTCCTCTTCGAATGATTTCTGACTTGCCCCGTCCTTGGGGTGATTTGAACGTTAGCAGAGACGCGAGTGCGTAAAGAGCCCTCTCCTAGTCCTCAAGGCAGGGTTAGGGGAGGGTGCGTGCCGTCTGGCGATCGGGTGATGGAGAGGTTTTGTGCAATCCATTGGATTCCGTTTTTCTGGTGATCGTGTGGCCTTCCTGATGAAGGTGACCGAGGCTTGTCCGCCCAGCCGTGAACGGAGCCGCAAGATCAGGCAGGAGCACGGTCACCGGCTACTGCTGAGGACCGACCTGCAGGGCACGGCCGGCTGCGCTCGCCCGCATCACCGACGACGCCACCGACGAGCTGCGCCGTGAGTTCGCCGAGGCGGGGTTTGGGTGGCCGTCGGGACTTCCGTCGACAAGGAGCAGGTGCGGCTGCTGATGGAGGTCCGGCATCCGCTGACGGGTGAGCTGCTGGTGGCGCCGAAGGTTCGCCGTTGCCCGCGCGGCAAGCTGCAGGCGCATGTGCTTGCCGAGGCACACGCCGGGACTGGCGGCGAGCACTAGGTGGTGGCCGTCCTCCTGGAGGGCAATCCACCGATGCTTCCCCCCGCCGCCGAGGACCTGCTCGCCCGGGCCGACGAGCTGATGACCACCTGCTCCTGACCGACCAGCCCACAGCCCCATGGCCCCGCTGCCCGAGCCCAGTGCTTGGGCAGCGGGGCATTTTTCGTTTCGGGGTGGTCCCCTCCGGCACGGGGCTGAGGTAGCTCCGCACGCGGGCTGCTGGCGCACTCGCCGTCGGGGTTCCTCGCTGTGGCTGAGGTCCTCTCCTCTCCGGTCGTCAGGTCCGAGTCTTCTGCTGGGCTGCCCACGCGCGGCGGACGACCTGCGGCCGCTCCTGGTGAGGAACCGTCGAGGTGACTGTCTTGCCGGTGCGGCTGCGGACCGTGCACGGGGTGCCCGGGGCCGCCTTGCAGCGAGGACACGTCACCTTCGTCCACTCGCGGGCGGGCACGGCCTTGGCGTTCGGGCTCTTGGTGGGGCTGCCGCTGCCGCCTCGCGCCCGCGGAACCGCTCCTGGATCGCGCACCGGCTTCTTCGCCACCGGCTCCGGCACGCGCTGTGGTTCGCCCAGTGCAGGCCGCTCGCCCGCAGGCTTCTTCGCCTTGGGCCTCTTCGGCTTCAGGCATGTGGGGTGCGCGGGTTTTCCATGGCTGCCCTGCTCGGTGCTGGTGGTGACCTGGCCCTGGATCGAGTACCCGCAGACAGCACACACGAGAGGACCCGTCCGGCGCTGCCGCCGAGGCCCGAGCGTGGCCTTCACCGGCGCTTTCGCGGGCTGCGTCTCGACGCTGCCGTCTGCCTTTACGACCGTCACCTCGGAGGCGGGCGGCCGGTCGTAGGAGACCAGTCGGGGCGTGGCGGTGAAGGTCTGGCCGGTGCGGCCGCGGCGGCGCTTGGTCAACGGAGCCTCCTTGCTCGGGCGGGAGCCTAGTGGCCGGCATTTCCAGCAGACGGGGAAGCGCGGGAGTGTCACCCGCCCGGGCTCCCGGGCCGTCCCACGGCACGCGTTTCTGAGGCCGCATCTCCTCCCCGATGACAACCGCCAGTCGGCGTCTTGGGTGACCGGCAATCCGGGTTTACAGTCATGATCCGCTGGACTCCGGTCCATGATCAAACAAGAGGCATGGACAAAGGGGGTTACCCAGTCGGGTAACCCCGGCCGAGGCCGGGAAGGACGCCGCGCGGGCGGCATGAGGGAGGCTGCCGGGTGGCGTGGGTGACGGAGATCCGGGCGGACGAGCAGGTCGACTACCGCCTCGGTCGGCAGGCCGGGTGCGGCGTCGTCGACGATGCCGAAGCCGAGATCGACGCACCCGCCGACCAGGTCGTCGACTACCGCCTGGCGGCCGACGCCGACGGCGTTCTCGTGTGGGTCGGCTCGGGCCTGGACGACGTCGGCCTGATGGCCGGCGCGGCGCTGAACGCCGAAGGCGAAGCCGCGGCGAAGCGATTGATGAAGGGTGCGCACCCGCAGACCGGCGCCCGACTCATCAAGAGCAAGACCTCGGTCCGCGCGGACCGGCGGGCCACCCTCACCGTTGCCCCGGTCCTGCGCGCCATCGAGGCCCGCGCCGCCGAGGAGGCCGTCGACCTGGAGGCGCTGTTCGACGGCAAGCCCTACCAGCTGTCGAAGATGCAGCAGCAGCAGCGCATGGTGGAGAAGAAGGGCGAGGCCCAGCGGCTCCCGGTGCAGACCCTCCACAAGCTCGCCCGTGCTGCCGGCGTCGACCTGACGGACGTCTACGGCGAGAGCGAGCTGGCGACGGCGTGGGCGCACAAGGACATGCGCATCGACAGCCGGGTGCGCGGCTGGGACCTCGTCCTGGACCTCCCCAAGTCCGACAGCCTGCTGGCCGGGCTGATGAGCGAGGCCGACGAGAAGACGTACCGCGCGCTGGTCCACCAGGCGAAGGACGAGACGCTCCGGGCGCTCGAGGGCTGGATCGGCTACGCGGTCGGCTCGGAGGACGCGGCCCCGGTCCGGCTCGCCACCGGCGGCCTCCTCGGCTGGTCCGTGGAACACCGTGCCGCGCGGCCGATGGGCGACGGCCAGCCCGGTGACCCGCACCTGCACCTGCACGTCGTCGTCGCCAACATGGGGCTCTGCGAGGACGGCGAGTGGAGGTCGATCGCGAACTCCGGCCGCGACCTCTACCGGCACGCGTCGGCCGCCGACGCGTTCTTCAAGGCTCGCGTCCGAGCCCTGACCGCCGAGCGGTTCGGTGTACGGCGGACCCAGGCAGAGGCGTCCCGCGCGTGGGAGGTCGACGGGATCCCCGAGCAGCTGCGCGACCGGTTCTCCCGCCGCGCCGCCCTGGTCGACGAGCAGGCCGGAGAGGAGGCCACGCTCGCCGACAGGCTGCGGGTGTCCGCCGAGACCCGCCGGGCCAAGCACGCCGCCGATGCGGCGGGGATGCGGGAGAGCTGGCGGCAGCGCGCCGAGACTGCCGGCGTCGATGTCGACGCGATGGTGGCCGCGGCCGCGCCCGGGCCAGACGGTCCGCAGGGCGGTGCCGGGATTGACGGCCCGCCCGGTCCGCGCATCCCGCCCGGCGACGTCGCCGCGGTGGTCTTCCACCCGGAGACCGGCGTCACCGCGTCGAAGAAGTCCTTCAGCCGTGCGGAGCTGCTGGCCGCCGTCGCCAACGCCCTGCCCGATGGGATCGGTCCCGAGGCCCGCGACCTGGAGCGGCTCGTCGACGACGTGCTTCGGGTCGACGGGTACGCGGTGGCGCTGCTGGACACCGGGTCCACGGTGATGTCGTCGACCGCCCGCTACACCACGCGCGACGTCTTGGACGCCGAGGACGTCGCCGTCACCCAGGCCCAAGCGCGCTTCGGCGACGGCACGGTGAAGCTGACCGAGGACCAGGCGGCGGCCGCCATGTCGGTGTTCGCGGTGGCGGCCGGGTTCGAGCTGTCCGCCCAGCAGCGCGAGGTGGTCACCCGGCTGCTGACCGCCGGGCACGGGATCGACGCGGTCGTCGGTGTCGCCGGCGCGGGCAAGAGCACGCTGATGGACGCGTGCCGGATCGCGTGGGACGCCACCGGCACCACCTACGCCGGGGCCTGCTTGTCGGCTGTCGGCGCCCAGGGTCTGCAGGAGGCGTCCGCGATCCCCTCGAGGACCGTTGCCGCGTGGCTGCAGCGCATCGACTCGGGTGAAGGGCTGACCGGTGTCGACGTCCTGGTGGTCGACGAGGCGACGATGACGGACGACCGGTCCGCGGCGAAGCTGCTGACGGAGGCGGCTCGTACGGGGACGCAGGTCATCGCGATCGGCGACCCGCTGCAGCTCCAGGCCGTCGGGATCGGCGGTTGGTTCGCCGAGGTGCACCGCCTGGTCGACGGGCTCACCCTCACGGAGAACCGCCGCCAGCTCGACGAGTCGGAGCGGGCGGCGCTGGAGGTGTGGCGGACCGGCGACCACCACCAGGCGCTGGAGCTGCTCGCCGCCGGCGGCCGCGTCCACGCCGTGGAGACCGCCGACGACGCGCGCTCCGAGATGCTGATGACGTGGGACGAGCTGAGGCGGCAGTGGCCGCAGGAGCTGGACCTCCTCGAGCACCTGGTCGTGCTCGCCGCCCGCAACGGCGACGTCGACCTCCTCAACGCGGGTGCCCAGCAGATCCGCCGTGCTGCCGGCGAACTCGGCACCGAGCACACCTACGCCCTCCCCGGCGGGGCGACGCTGACGCTCGCCGAGGGCGACGTCGTCCGCGTCCGCGTCAACGACTACCGCAGCAGGCGCGGGCAGGGACCCGACGTCCTCAACGGCTACCGGGGCACCATCACCGCGATCGACGACGCGCACCGCGTCGAGGTCACCTGGCGGGCCAAGAACTCGCAGGGCAGCGGGACGAACCTGGTCTCGGCGTGGTTCACCCCGGACGACGTCGCCGCTGGCGCGCTCTCCCTGGGCTACGCGATGACGGTCGCGGCGAGCCAGGGCATGACCTGCCACACCAGCCTGCTGTACGGGCACGGCTGCAACGCCTACGCGACCTACCCGGGCCTCACACGCGGCCGCGCGGCGAACCACCTGTGGCTCCCCCTGGCCGTCGTCGAGGACGAGCGCACCCAGGCCGCCCTCGGTGCCGCCCGCTCGGAGACGGAGCGCCTGCAGCGCGCCGTGCGCGCCTTCGCGGACTTCCTCGGGCAGTCGAGGCCTGACGGCATGGTCTCCGACGAGCTGCGCGCCGCTCCGGAGCCCGTCACGGTGCCCCGGCAGGTCGACCGCGTCCCGTCCCGGGAGGAGACCGAGGCCGCCCTGCGTGCGGCGCGGGACGCCCGCGACGACATGAGCCGCGCCGTCTCCGGCAGCGCCGCCCGCTCGCGGTCGACGTGGGAGACGAGGCGCCGGTGGGAGCAGGCCGCCGAGGCGGCCCGGCAGGCACGCCAGCAGGGCCAGGAACAGGACCCTGAGCGCACCCGGCCGTGGCGCGAGCGCCCGTACGGAGACCTCAGCGACGTCGGCCTGCGCCAGACGGCCGCCCGGTACCTGGACCTCGCCGAGACGTGCGACCGCACCGCCCAGGAAGCGCAGGAACGCCACCGGCAGCTCGCCGAGCGGCTCGCCCAGGAACGCGCCGAGGGAGCCACCCGCGGGCAGAAGTGGGCCGCCGCAGCCGACAAGGTCCTCGCCCGATCCGAGGAACTGGTGGCTCGGGCCCGGGAGGCGTCCACTGACGCCGAGACCGCCGGCAAGACCGCGGCGTCGCTGCGCTCCCAGATCGCCCACATGGAACGGGTCCGGAAGACCGGCCACGTCCGGCTCCTCCTCTCCCTCACCACCAAGGGAGCCGTCCAACGGGACCTCGACGACCTTGTCGCCCTCCGTATCGCAGCCGAGGAAGCCCGCGACAAGGCCGCCCGCCTCTACTCGGATGCCACACGGGAGGCGTGGAAGAACCTCGCCGACTCCGAGCACGGCCGCAGCCTGGGCGCCGGTGAGGGCCACCCGCCCCGCGACCTGGAGGCAGTGGAGCGGCGAGTTCAGGAGATGCGCAGGCTCCTGCCCCAGCGGGCCCAGGCGAAGGACGTCCGCGACCTCCGGCAGCTCGGTGCCGCCAACGGTGAGGCGACGAAGGCCGCGGCTGACGCCCGCGACTGGAGGGAGGCCGCCGCGCTCGTCCGTAAGGAGCAGGGCATCCGGCAGACCCTGCGCGAGACCTCGCCCCTCGGCTACCGCATGGAGGCCAAGGCCCGCGCGACGCACATCGCCGAGCAGCAGCACCGGCAGGCCGAACAGATCCGGCAGCAGAACCAGGCCGCGAGCAGCCGGTACGAGCCTCCGGCGCCGTCACGGGGCAGAGGGATGGGGCTGTAGCCAGGGTGTAGGGGAAGCGCCCTTTGAACGCGGTGAAAATGTACCCAGGCCGGGGGTTCCGGGTATGGAAAAGTTGCTTAGGAGACTAGTATCGACACGGATGGACCTGACGTTCCGTGAAAGATCGCCAGACAGAAGAAGGCCCCATCTCGGGGGTCGAGACCCGAGACAGAGCCTTCTCCATCCGTAGCGTTAGAGCCCGGCCGTCCACCTTGCGGTCGGGCTCTTTTGCGCCCGCACCGTCTGCCGACCGTCTCCGCTGATCATCCTCCGATGATCAGCTTCACTACGTCCACGATGATCGCTGCCAAGGGCGCCGCATCGACCAGGACCTGCCAGCCGGACCGTTGGTCCTCCTGAGCATGGGGGCAAGTACAGCCCTCTTCGGACTGACCTCCACCCTCCTGGTCTTCTCGGTCGTCCTCGCCAGAACGATCGCTCGTGTCCTTCATCGCGACCTCCAAGGCCCGATAGCCGGACCTGACGGACCACCCGCCAAGCCCTCCACCCCCGGCGAAGAGGTCGGTGATGGAGAATCAGGAGGCCCTGGTTCGTCGCGAAACCCAGCATAGAGCGAACGCCGACACTTGCGGGGCATCGATCTCACCCCGGGCAAACGAACGTGCGACTAATGCGACCGCCCTACGCGCACGCGCGCGTCATGCCAAGGTGACTGGCATGTACGTGGAGCTGCACGGCGGGCCGCTGGACGGACAGCGCGTGCCCGTCGACCAGGACGACCCGGACCCGTGGATCGCGATCATCAGCGACCGCAGCCAGTTCAGCGGCCGCAGCATGTACGCCCCCGACGACACCGGCCGGTGGACGTGGGTCAGGGACCTGAGGCCGGAGGAGCTGTGAGCGGGCACCACGGCTGACCGACCCGGCGTCGACGGGTGTGCCGGCGGGCGCGGTCGGGATTCTGGAATTTCTGGACCCCCCTACGCGGGCGCGCGCGTAAGGCGGACGAAGTCGGGCGTATCGCCGGGTTCTTGCGCGACTTGCGTAGGTCCACGTGCGCGTGCGCCCAGAACAGGCCGTTCATCAAACGGTCGTTGAGCGAACGCCAGCTGGCCTCCTGGGCGGCCGGTGGGACGCCCTGCCTGGGGTGTTCATGAAGTTGTTCAGACTGCGCCAGCCCCGCGGCATCGCCCTACATGCGGTCCAGGCCGAACATGCGGGTGGCCGCTTGGCGGACCGTGATGGTGCTGGCCAGCCGTTCCTGCTGCTGCGGGACGGCCGGTGCGGGGCATCGGGCTGTAGAGCGCGGTGGCCCGGCAGTTTGGTCGGTGCCGTACGTAGTCGGACGGGCTCCAGGCCGGGCGCGAAGCGGGTTCGGAGCCGCAGGTCATATCAGCCACCGGATCGGGCGGAGGGAATCGACCGGTGGGCAGCTCCACGAGTACGCAAGTGCGTCCAAACATCCCGTTAGGACCACATGTGACCGCCGGGCCGAGTGCGGATATATCGGACATTGAAACATGCGTTGACCCAGTGTGATTCTCGGCCAACTGATAGGAATCCGCTTTACATGAAAGTGTTGAGCTATCGAAGATCTCTGCGATCCCCACGAGGGGGACAAGGGAGGGGTATCGTGAAGTTCTCCGGTAGATCATTTGCTTTCGCCGCTGCAGGCGCAGCCTTAGCTGCCTGCCTCACCACTGCGCCCGCCAGTGCCGACACCGCACAATTCAGCAATGGCGTCAAGGTCACCATCCACACCCGCGGCGACGGGACCAAGCCGCCGGCGCATCTGGGCAACCCCACGGAATGGGGCGTCGCGGAAATACCGATGGACGACTCGACCGGAGGCGTACGCCCGATGGTTATAGAGAACGTCGGCGGCGGGCAGTGGAGCTACGGCTGGTACCTCACCACGGGTGGCAAGTACTGCTACTCGAACTACTACCACCTCACCGTGGAACACGGTTCGACGGTGAAGATCGCCAACCACAGCGTCAAGGACATCGTGCCTGCGGGCGATACCTCCAATGCCAACCGGACCGCAGGCGCTGGCTACGTGTGCTACGCCTGGTACTCCAAGTACTAGCCTGCACATCTCTGCGCCCGCGAACCACGCCCAACCGCGAGGTGTCGGGCGGAGGATGCGCGCCGCCGCTGGGGTCGCTGCCGGTGCAGCGACCCCAGCGGTGCATGCTGCACGATTGGCCATGAGCAGAGAACAGGAGAGGGCGATCACGCATTTTCCATGGGCCCGCGCGGCTTCTATCATGACACCCTTCGGGGCAGGCGCGATTCTCGGCGTTACCGGCCCCTTGGCCGATAAAAGCGACCACCCAATCGCCCACGCTGTAGCTATCGTCTTCTCCGGCGGATGGTCGTGGGCCTGCTTCGCCTTCCTGGTGGGCTACTCCCGCCGCTCCAAGACCGGGTCCGCAATACTGGCCGCTTCGGCATTGACCGTTGGAGTAGCCCTCTACTATCTCCTCAAGTATCTGAGCCCAGCCGCTGGGGGCGGACAGGTCCTCTCGGGCGGACCCATAGAGGAAACAGCGTCCAAGATCATTCTTTGGAGTGTAGCGGCTTTCCTGCTCGGTGGACCCGTCGGACTCATGGGAAACCTCGCGCGAACTCCCGGTTTCGCCGGGCTCCCGTTCCGCATGGTCATTCCAGCGATCGCCATTTTCGAGACCACCATGCGATTGCGGGCAGAGGCTGACCTGCAGGTTCCACTGGTGGGTCTGACGTGGAGCGTAATCCGTTTCCTTTCGGTGGTAGCTGTCGTGGCTCTCATCGGTCACACGGTGTGGAGATGGCGCGTCCGCCGCGGTCGGCCATACCAACATGCGGAGGCCAACGCGTTGCTGCAGGACGTTGACGCCCTGCAGCACTCCACCCGTGACGCTCGTGGCTGAGCGTCAGCCGCAGCATGCAGCCGTGTGCCGGTTTCTCAACGTGCGGCTTGTGCACAGGCACTCAGAGCGGCCGGCCGCTCTGAGTGCCTGTGCACCGCGCATCCAAGCTCTGTACTGATGTCCTGCGGGTCTCCTCGCGGTCGGATTTCCGATCAGCCTGTTCTGGCTCTTGATAATGTTCCTTCTCAAGAGCCAGAAGTGAGGAAGCGTCACATGGACCGTCGCCCGTTCCCGATCGCCCCCGTACCGCCCGCGCCCCTCACCGAGGACGACGTCGTCGACGCCGAGCTCGTGGAGGACAGCGCCGCCGCGGCGGTGGCCGTTCCGGCGGGTCGGGACCGGGAGCTGTCCGCCGAGACCGCCGCCGCCATCAAGGCGAGTGTCGCCGCGTCCACCCGCCGCGCCTACGCCGCCGACCGCCGGGCGTTCGCCACCTGGTGCACAGCC
>NZ_JACADT010001170.1:0-1604 GCF_013421635.1 Streptomyces sp. UH6
GTGGTCCCGGAGGAGCGGCCGAGCGACCTCTGGAGCGAGGCGACCTCCTCGTCCGCCTGGGCGGCCGCGCCGGCGGGCGAGAGCTGACCGCCCGTCATCGCCCCGATGGCCTTGGACACGGGCAGCTCGCCCCCCGCGGCCCCGACCAGCGCGCCGTGGCCCTGCGCGATGCCCCAGCGGCCCATCCGGTGCACCCCGTCCACCAGGCGGTCCAGCAGTTCCGGCGGGTACACCTCGTCTATCGGCCGGCGCGTGTCCACCCCGAGGTCGCTGCTCCGCCAGGCCCGCAGATAGCGGTCGGGCTCCCCGGCGGTGCCCCGGCGGACGGGGATCTTGCCCTCCGGCGCCATCCCGAACCAGCCCTCGTATCCCGGCCCCATCATGTACTCCACGAACCGGCGGGAGGCCTCCTCCTCGGCGGTCCGGGTGACCGCCCAGGACGTCACCTCGCCGAACTGGGCCGGTCCCTCGGCGTCCGGGCCCTCGATCGAGGTGACCACCCCGCTGTTCGCCGCCAGGAACCGCGGATCGTCCGCGCACTCCGGGCAGCTCGGCAGGGCGTCCGAACGCAGCCCGGCCATCTCGTCCAGGACGAAGGACGACCAGATCACCATGGAGCTGCGGCCCGCGAAGTAGGTGGCGCGGGTGGAGTCCACGGTCTGGGTCCCGGGAGCCCCGTGATCCCGGGCGAGCCGGTCGTAGACGGAGAACGCGCGTTCGCAGGGCGGTGACTCCAGGGCGACCCGTCCGGCCTCGACCAGCCGGCAGTCGTTGGCCAGGGCCAGGTTCTCGAAGCTCTGGGAGGTGAAGACGTCGGCGGGGTCGGTGGCCACCGACGCGCCGTCCAGGCCGCCCCCGGTCAGCCGCTTCGCGGCGTCCAGCATCCGGGCGTAGGTGTCGGGCGGCGGCAGGCGCCGCTCCTCGAAACGGTCCTTGCGGTACACCAGCAGCTGCAGCCAGGCGTCGGAGGGGACCGCGAGCCGGGTCGGGCCCTCGGAGGCGAGCGCGAGGGCGTTCGCGTCGAAGGTCGCGGGCCCCAGTCCCTCCACGACGCGACCCGGGATCCGGGTGTTGAGGAGCTCGTTGCCGTGCATCTGCCAGATCTGGCCCAGGGTGGCCGCGCCGATGACGTCCGGCAGGGTCCCGGAGGCGGCCGCGGACATGATCAGCTGCGGCAGCTGTGCCTCGGTCACGCCCACCAGCTCGACCTGGACGCCGCTCTCGCGCCGGAACCGGTCGATCACCTTCTCGGTGGCGGCGATCCGGTCCGGCAGGCTCTCCTGCGACCAGACGGTGATCCTGCCGTCCGCGGGGTCCGGTCCCGTGTCGCCCGAGCAGCCGGAGAGCAGCCCGAGCAGCAGGGCCGCCGTGGCGCCGAGCGCGGCCTTCCTGGACCGCCGGGCCTCACGCATGGGTGACCTCATCGCCTTCCGCCGCGCCGGGCCGGGTCGCCCGGCGTCACCTTCCGGTCCATCAGGAGTAGGCGGAACCGGCCGCTCCCTGCAACCGGAGGGGCGGTGAACGGGCGATGGCGCCGGGCACGGCGGCCGTTCGGCCCCGCACCGGTTGCGGGTGGCCCGGCGCCCGGTTCGGATGGGCGGACG
>NZ_JACADT010001171.1:0-1596 GCF_013421635.1 Streptomyces sp. UH6
ACGGCGGTGCGGCGCCCGCCCGCCACCGGGATCACTGCTGCTGCTTCCACTCCGCCTGGGCCTCGTTGAGCTTCTCGGCGAGGCCGTCCGCGAACTGCTTCGCGGTGATCTCGCCGAGCAGCAGCTTCTGGAAGTCCGGCTCGCTGTCGGCCTTGCTGATGTTGTTCCAGTCCGGCAGGTAGTACGGAAGCTGGACGACCTTGGTGCCGGGGTCGTTCAGGGACTCCATGGCCGCCTTCACCGGCTTGACCTCGCTGATCCAGGCGTCGCCGGAGGCGTCGGTGTTGGCGGGGATGGAGCCCGCCTCCTTGTTCCAGAGGCTGTTCATCTCGTGGGACGCGGCGAACTCGATGAACTTCCAGGCCGCCGTCTTGTTCTTGCTGCTCTTGAACAGGCCCAGCCCGTCGACCGGGTTGGAGACGATGGTGCGCGGGCTGCCCTCGGCGGACGGGGGCAGCGGAATGCCCTCCACCTTGCCCTCCCCGAACGCCTTCACGTGGTCGGTGTAGGAGCCCAGGTTGTGCTGGAGCATGCCGATCTCGCCCTGGCCGAACTGGGCGACCATCTTGGCGAAGTCGTTGTTGAGGTCGGCCTCGGGCGTGGCCTTCTTGTAGAGGCCGACGTACTTCTCCAGCGCCTCGACGTTCTTCGGGTCGTTGACGGTGGTCCTGTCACCGTTCCAGAAGGTATCGACGCCGGACTGGGCGTACATCATGTCGAGCGCCTGGGCGACCGAGCCCGCGCCGCCGCGGATGGTGAAGCCGAACTTGTTCTTCTTCGCGTCGGTGAGCTTGTCGGCGGCGGCGTAGAAGCTGTCCCAGGTGGTGGGCGGTTCGGCGCCCGCCGCCTCGAACAGCTCGGTGCGGTACCACAGGGTGCCCTGGTTGGCGCTGGTCGGCACGGAGTACATCTCGTCGCCCCGGCCGGCCGCCGACCTCACGCTCTCGGCCATCTGCTCCGAGAGCTTGCCCTTGAGCGCGCCGGCCTCGATCCGGTCACCGACCGGTTCCAGGGCGTCCTGCGCCACCATGTTGGCCAGGTAGGCGGTGCCGACGCCGCCGACGTCGGGCAGGCCGCCGCCCGCGATGGCCGTGTCGTACTTGGACTGCACGTCGGTGATGGGGACCGGCACGTACGTGACGTCGATGTCCGGGTTCTGCTTCTCGAACTCGGCGATGATCTTCTCCCAGACCGGGGTGCGGACACCGCCGTTGTTGTCCCAGAAGGTGATCTCGCCCTTGCCCGAGCCCTCGTCACCGCTGCCGCCGCTGCCGTCGTCGCCGCAGGCGGTGGCCGTCAGGGCGAGCACCGCGGTCAGCGCCACGGCTGCCGCGCCTCTTCGGTTCCGGTGGATCGTCAGCTTCATGTCGGCTCTTCTCTCGTGGGATGGGTTTCTCTCGGGACGTGCGTTCAGGCAGTCAGGCGGTGGTGCGGTCGGGCGGTGGTGCGGTACCGGGTGAAGACGCCCGTGCCCGCCTCGCCCGTGCCGGGCGGGGCGGCCGCGAACAGGCCCAGCAGGGCGGCGACCCAGCCCCACGGGGCGGCGGCGAACACCTGGCCGGAGGGACGGAAGCCGTCCCCGTCGCCCGTGTCGGC
>NZ_JACADT010001172.1:0-1592 GCF_013421635.1 Streptomyces sp. UH6
AGGATCTGCATGGGGCCGTACCAGCCGACCCAGACGGCCCCGTTGGCCAGCGACAGCGAGGTGGTCCAGCCGCCGCCGACCCGCTCGGCCGGCTCTGCCGGGGCCCCGCCGCCGGACGGGCCGGACGGGCCGGCCGGGCCTGGTGGACCGGGCTGCGGGTCCGCCCCGGACGCCGTCGTCACGGCTGCGCCCGCAGCACGTCGCGCAGCCAGGCGTACGAGGCCTTCGGGGTGCGGGTGCGCTCCGGGGAGTCGAAGTCGACGTGGACCAGGCCGAAGCGCTGCTCGTAGCCCTCGTTCCACTCGTAGTTGTCCAGCAGCGACCAGACGAACCAGCCGCGCACGTCCACGCCCTCCTCGATCGCCCGGTGCAGGGCGCGCAGGTGGGAGTCGAGGAAGGCGATGCGGTCCTGGTCGTCGAGGCCCGGGTAGGAGCAGCCGTTCTCGGTGATCATCACCGGCGGGAGACGGTCGCCGTAGCGCCCGCGCAGTCCGGTGAGGGTCTCCGTCAGGCCCTCGGGGACCACCGGCCAGCCGAAGTGGGTCTTCGGGCGGCCCTCGATCTCGTGCAGCGAGAACGGGATCCCGGCCGGCACGTCGAGGGTGCCGTAGGCGCTGCTCTCGCCGGTGGGGGCGCCGACCAGGGAGGGCGCGTAGTAGTTGACCCCGTAGAAGTCGAGCCGCTCGGAGACGGTCACCAGGTCGGCGTCGACGTCGCCCGGCATCAGCTCGGCCAGCCCGTCCGGGTAGCGGCCCAGCAGGAGCGGGTCGGAGAACGTCCGGTTCATCAGTACGTCGTAGAACTCGGCCGCCGCCAGGTCCTCCTCGCGTGCGGAGAGCGGCCGGGTGGGGCTGTGCGAGGCGGCGATGCCGACGTCCGTGGCGCCCGCCGCGCGCAGGGCGCGGACCGCGAGGCCGTGGGCGAGGAGCTGGTGGTGGGCGGCGGGCAGCGCGTCGAACATCAGGGTGCGGCCGGGGGCGTGGACGCCGAGGGCGTGACCGAGGACCGTGTGCTCGGCGGGCTCGTTCAGGGTGATCCAGGTGCTCACGCGGTCGCCGAGCCGGGCGGCCACCCGCTCCACGTGGTCGGCGAACCGGGCGGCGGTGTCCCGCTCCAGCCAGTCCAGACCGGCCGGGAGCTCCCAGTGGAAGAGGGTCGGTACGGGGCGGACACCGACGGCGAGCAGGTCGTCCACCAGACGCTCGTAGTAGTCGAGCCCGCCGGGGGAGCCCACGCGGGGCCAGGAGACGGAGAAGCGGTAGGCGTTCACGCCGAGACCGGCGAGGAGGCCGACGTCCTCGCGGTGGCGGTGGAAGCTGTCGCAGGCCACGGCGGCCGTGGAGCCGTCGCGGATCGCGCCGGGGCGTGCCTCGAAGACGTCCCACACGGACTGCCCGCGCAGGTGGGCGGCGCCCTCGATCTGGTGGGCGGAGGTGGACGCGCCCCAGAGGAAACCGGGCGGGAACGACGGGAGCGGGTCGACGGCCATGGGCGGATCCTCCTCACTCGGCGGCTAGGAGGTCAACACCCGTGCGAGCACCGGCTTCCGGCCCCGCCCGGCACCGGGCTCCGGCCCCGTCCGCGGGGTCCGC
>NZ_JACADT010001173.1:0-1590 GCF_013421635.1 Streptomyces sp. UH6
CCGCACTCGGCGGGCGTGCGCTGGGAGACGGCGCTGCCCGCGCTGCGGTGGCGTTCCCGGGACGTCGCCCCGCACCCGCGCTGCCCCTGCGGTGCGGCGGAGCGACCGGAGCCGGAACTGACCGGGGCACCGGAGCAGTCACAGGACACAATGGCGGAGCACGGGCCGTCGTCGGAGTCATGCCATCGGGCAAACGCGGCACGGCGGCCCGGGACTTGGAGGACGCATGTCTGATCTTCCCCGGAAGGCGATCACCAGGACCGCCAAACTCGCCGCGCTGCCACTCGGTCTCGCCGGCCGGGCCACCTGGGGGCTGGGCAAGCGGATCGTCGGAGAGTCGGCGGACCTCGTGGGGCGTGAACTCCAGCAGCGCACGGCCGAGCAGCTCTTCAAGGTCCTCGGTGAACTCAAGGGCGGGGCGATGAAGTTCGGGCAGGCCATGTCCGTCTTCGAGTCGGCTCTCCCGGAGGAGTTGGCCGGCCCCTACCGTGCGGCGCTCACCAAGCTGCAGGACGCCGCGCCGCCGATGCCCACCCGCACCGTCCACGCGGTGCTGGTCGAGCGGCTGGGCGACGACTGGCGCGACCTCTTCCAGAAGTTCGACGACAGCCCCTCGGCCGCCGCTTCCATCGGGCAGGTGCACCGCGCGGTGTGGCGGGACGGCCGCGAGGTCGCCGTGAAGGTGCAGTACCCGGGCGCCGGGGAGGCGCTGGTCTCCGACCTCAACCAACTGGCCCGCTTCGCGCGGCTGCTGGGGCCACTGGTTCCGGGCATCGACGTCAAGCCACTGGTCACCGAGCTGAAGGAGCGTGTCTGCGAGGAACTGGACTACGAGTTGGAGGCCGAGGCGCAGCAGGCGCACGCGGAGGAGTTCGCGGACGACCCTGACGTCCTGGTGCCGGCCGTGGTCCACCGGAGCGAACAGGTGCTGGTCACCGAGTGGATGGACGGCACACCGATGTCGGAGGTGATATCCGACGGCACACCGGAACAGCGCGACCGCGCGGGGCAGTTGCTGGCCCGCTTCCTCTTCTCCGGTCCGGCCCGTACCGGACTGCTGCACGCCGACCCCCATCCGGGCAACTTCCGGCTGCTGACGGACGGTTCGGACGACCCGGAGGACTGGCGGCTGGGGGTGCTGGACTTCGGCACCGTGGACCGGCTGCCGGGCGGGCTGCCCTCGCCGATCGGCGAGGCGCTGCGGATGGCGCTGGACGGCGAGGCCGAGGCGGTCCACGCGCGGCTGTGCGCCGAAGGGTTCGTCAAGGACACCGTGGAACTCGACCCGGAGGAGGTGCTGGAGTACCTGCTGCCGATCATCGAGCCGGCGCGGGTGGCGGAGTTCTCCTTCAGCCGGGGATGGCTGCGGAACCAGGCGGCGCGTCTCGCCGATCCCCGGTCTCCGGCGCACCAGTTGGGCAAGCGGCTCAATCTGCCGCCGTCCTACCTGCTGATCCACCGGGTGACGCTGAGCACGATCGGTGTCCTGTGCCAGCTCGGTGCCACCGTGCGGCTCCGGCACGAACTGGAGTCCTGGCTCCCGGGCTTCACCGCGGCCGGGTGACCGGGGCCGCCCCTGCGGCGGGCAGG
>NZ_JACADT010001174.1:0-1587 GCF_013421635.1 Streptomyces sp. UH6
CCCGGTTCCACCGCACGGCCACCCGACCGCCACGTCTCCTGGAGCGGCCTGCCCATGACCGACACCGCGCCCACCGACGCCACCCCGCCGCGCCCGCCGTCCGCCGGACAGCTCGAACTGCCCGGCGGGCGGGTGGAACTCGACCCGAACTCACCTGCGCCCGAAGGGCGTTACGCCAACGCCGACCTCCTCCCGGTGCCTGCCGCGGGGCGGACCTGGAACACCTACAACTTCTCCGCGCTCTGGGTCGGCATGGCCCACAACACCGCCTCCTGGACCCTCGCTTCGGGCCTCATCGCGGTCGGGATGGACTGGAAGCAGGCGGTGTTCACCATCGCGCTGGCCAATCTGATCGTCCTGGCCCCGATGCTGCTCACCGGGCACGCCGGGCCCAAGTACGGCATCCCCTTCCCGGTCTTCGCCCGGTCCTCGTTCGGCATCCGCGGTGCCAACCTCCCCGCCGTGGTACGGGCGTTGGTGGCCTGCGGCTGGTTCGGCATCCAGACCTGGATCGGCGGTGAGGCGATCTACTTCCTGGCCGGGAAGCTGATCGGCGAGGGGTGGACCGGCGCCGCCGCCGTCGGCGGGTACCCGTGGACGCTGTGGCTGTCGTTCGCGCTCTTCTGGGCGCTTCAAGTGGCCATCATCTTCCGGGGGATGGAGACCGTCCGCCGCTTCGAGAACTGGGCCGCGCCGTTCGTCCTGATCGGCGCCCTCGTGATGCTCTGGTGGATGAGCGACAAGGCCGGCGGGTTCGGGCCGCTGCTCGACCAGCCGTCGAGGCTGGGCTGGGACGCCGACTTCTGGACGCTGTTCGGGCCCGCCCTGATGGGCATGATCGGCTTCTGGTCGACGCTCTCCCTCAACATCCCCGACTTCACCCGGTACGGGAAGAGCCAGCGGGCCCAGACCTGGGGCCAGGCGCTCGGACTGCCCACCACCATGACGCTGTTCGCCTTCCTGTCGGTGATGGTCACCTCGGGCTCCCAGGCCGTGTACGGGGAGGCGATCTGGGACCCGGTGCAGCTCGCGGCGAAGACGGACAACGCGGTGGGGCTGGTGTTCGCCCTGGTGACGGTGCTGGTGGCGACGCTCTCGGTGAACATCGCGGCCAACCTGGTCTCGCCGTCCTTCGACTTCTCCAACGTCGCGCCACGGCGGATCAGCTTCCGTACCGGGGCACTGGCGACGGCGGTGATCGCGGTGCTGATCATGCCGTGGAAGCTCTACCAGGACCCGCAGGGGTACATCTTCACCTGGCTGGGACTGGTGGCCGGGCTGCTGGGCACCGTGGCCGGCATCCTGATCGCCGACTACTGGATCCTGCGCCGCACCCGGCTCGACCTGCCGGCGCTCTACCGCGCGGACGGACCCTACTGGTACGCCGGGGGCTGGAACTGGCGGGCGGTGGTGGCGTTCCTGACCGGAGGAGTCCTGGCGGTCGGCGGGGCGGACTTCGCGCCGCTGGCGGACGGCCGCCCCCTGCCGGCCCTGTCCGGCCTCGCCGACTACGGCTGGGCGGTCGGGCTCGGGACGTCGCTGGTCCTCTACGTCCTGCTGATGCTGCCGCTCGGGGTGCACCGCCGT
>NZ_JACADT010001175.1:0-1586 GCF_013421635.1 Streptomyces sp. UH6
GGTGGCCAGCGCCCGGGCGATGGCGACGCGCTGCTGCTGACCGCCGGACAGCTCCCAGGTGCGCCGCCGCGCCGTGCCGGCCAGACCGACCAGCGACAGCAGTTCCTCGACGCGGCCGGGCCGGTCGGCCCGGGCGACTCCGCTGCGGGCCAGCGCGAAGGAGAGGTTGCCGCCCACCGTGCGCCAGGGGAAGAGGCGTGGCGTCTGGAAGACGACGCCGGTCCTGCGGCGCACCGCGACGGTGCCCTCCGCGGGCCGCTCCAGCCCCGCGACCAGCCGCAGCAGCGTGGTCTTCCCGCATCCGGACGGCCCGACCAGCACCACGAACTCCCCCGGCAGCACGGTGAGGGAGACGTCGGCGACCGCGGTGACGGGATGCCGCGCGGTGCCGTAACGGACGCTGACGTCCCGCACCCGGACGTCGGGCTCAGCCGGTGACACGGGCGAGCTCCTCGACGGCGAGGGCCTTCTCGAAGACGGACCGGTCGGGGACGGCGTCCACGGCCTTCTGCGAGGCGAGGAACTCGGCGGCGTCGTGCAGGTTGCCGGCGAGCCCGCCCGGTGCGCCGGGGGTGCCCAGGTGGTCGGCCGCGGCCTGCTCCTCCGCGGTGAGCAGGACCAGCTGGCCGAGCTGCTCCTGCGCCTCACCGGCGCTCAGGCCGAGTTCGGCGCCGATGGCGGCGGCCGCCTCACCGGGGTTCTTCCGGGCGAGTTCGACGGCCTGGTTCTCCGCCTCGAGCCAGGCGTCCACGATGTCGGGGTGCTCGGCGGCGAAGGCGTCGGTGACGATGCCGAGGTCGGCCGTGGGCCTGCCCTGCTCGGCGATCTCGCGGCTGCTGACGAGGACGGTGCCGTCCTTCTTCAGCTCGGTGAGGGTGGGCGTCCACACGTAGGCGGCGTCGATGTCGCCGCGCTGCCAGGCGGCGAGGGCGTCCTGCGGCTGGAGGTCGACCAGCGTCACGTCCGACTGCTTCAGCCCGGCCGACTCCAGCGCGGCCAGCAGGGAGTAGTGGGTGGTCGACCCGAACGGGGCGGCGACCTTCCTGCCCTTGAGGTCCTTGACGGAGGTGATGCCCTTCCGGGCGACGAGGGCCTCGTTGTCACCGATCACGTCATGGATCCACAGGACCTTGTAGGGGATGTTCAAGGGCTCCGACAGTCCCTTGGCGACGGCGCTGGACCCGGCGAGGCCGAGGTCGACGGAGCCGGCGATCACCGCCGTGTTGACGTCGGCCCCGGAGTCGAACTTCACCCACTTCACGTCGGCGTCCGGGAGCGCCTTCTCCAGCAGCCGCTGGTTCTTGACCACCAGGTCGGCGTTGGGTATCGCCTGGTAGGCGATGCGCACCTGGGTTCTGCCCCCGTCGCCGGGGCCGCTTTCGGCGCCTGAGCCGCAGGCGGTCGCGGTGAGGGCGGTCAGGGCGGCGGCGGAGGCGAGGAGGAGGGTGCGGCGGGCGAGCAGGGCCATGACGGTTCCTTCGTGCGAGGCGGCGCGGGAGCGCGCGGCGGGAGACAGGTGCGGAGTGGGGTGCGGAGCGGGGTGGGAACGGGGGTCCGGCGCGGGGCCGGAGCGGGCGCCGGACCGG
>NZ_JACADT010001176.1:0-1583 GCF_013421635.1 Streptomyces sp. UH6
CCCCGCACGTAGGCATCCGCGTCCCCGGTGCGCTCGATCTCCTCGATCATGCCCAGCACCCGCGAGGGCGCGCCGCCGTGCAGCGGGCCGGACATCGCGCCGACCGCGCCGGAGAGCGCCGCGGCCACGTCCGCGCCGGTGGAGGCGATGACGCGGGCGGTGAAGGTGGAGGCGTTCATGCCGTGCTCGGCGGCCGAGGTCCAGTAGGCGTCCACGGCGGCGACGTGCTTGGGGTCGGGCTCGCCGCGCCAGCGGATCATGAACCGCTCGGCGATGGAGTTCGCCTTGTCGATCTCCTTCTGCGGCACCATCGGCACGCCCTGGCCGCGCGCCGACTGGGCGACGTAGGAGAGCGCCATGACGGCGGCCCGGGCGAGGTCGTCACGGGCCTGTTCCACGGAGATGTCCAGCAGCGGCTTCAGCCCCCACACCGGGGCGAGCATCGCCAGGGCCGCCTGCACGTCGACGCGGACGTCGCCGGAGTGGACCGGGATGGGGAAGGGCTCGGCGGGCGGCAGGCCCGGGTTGAACGAACCGTCGACCAGCAGACCCCAGACGTGACCGTAGGTGACCTTGCCCACCAGGTCCTCGATGTCGACGCCCCGGTAGCGCAGGGCGCCGCCCTCCTTGTCCGGTTCGGCGATCTCCGTCTCGAACGCGACGACTCCTTCGAGCCCGGGAACGAAGTCGGACATGTGCGGCTCCTCGACGGTTGAAGGTCTGCCCCGTGCCCCGGATCGTATCCAGGAGTGCCACTTTTGGGGAGAGGCGCGGCACTGAGTGCCACCAACGGGTCCCGGGCGCGCTGCCGCGGACTTCTCCGTACCGTTCCCCCCGCTTCACCGGACCGCGACCGAACGCACCTGCGCATACGGCAAGATGATCGCGTGAACGACCGAGAAGCCGCCCTCGACAGGTCCGACGACACCGTTCTCGCCCCCGTGCCCGACCCGGCCGCGATGCGCAGGCAGTACCAGGCGGAAGGGCTGGTCCGGTCCCAGCTCGCCGGCACGCCGGTGGAGCAGTTCGGCCGCTGGTTCCGGGACGCGACGGAGAACCCCGCGGTGTTCGAGCCCAACGCGATGGTGGTCTCCACGGCCGACGCGGAGGGCCGCCCCAGCTCCCGCACGGTGCTGCTCAAGCACGTCGACGACCACGGGTTCGTCTTCTACACCAACTACGGCTCCCGCAAGGGGCGCGAGCTGACCGAGAACCCGCACGTCTCGCTGCTGTTCCCGTGGTACCCGCTGGCCCGGCAGGTGATCGTGACCGGTGTCGCCACCCGCACCGGGCGGGACGAGACGGCCGCCTACTTCCGCACCCGGCCGCACGGCTCCCAGCTGGGCGCCTGGGCCAGTGAGCAGTCCACGGTGATCGGCTCACGCGAGGAGCTGGACCAGGCCTTCGCCGACCTGGACGCCCGCTATCCGGCCGACGAGCAGGTGCCGGTGCCGCCGCACTGGGGCGGGTTCCGCGTCGCGCCGCGGAGCGTGGAGTTCTGGCAGGGCCGCACCAACCGGCTGCACGACCGGCTCCGTTACGTCGCCCGCCCCGGCGGCGGCTGGCGGATCGAGCGCCTCAGC
>NZ_JACADT010001177.1:0-1582 GCF_013421635.1 Streptomyces sp. UH6
CGGCGGTGCGGGCGGTCGGCCCCGACGGTGCGGGCGGTCAGCCCTTGGCGCCGTAGGCGACCGCCAGCATGGTCTGCGAGCTGGCGTCGTCCTTGGCGTACACCTCGCTCATGTAGAGCCGTCCGTCGGCGTACAGGTACTCCTCGTACTCCGGCGAGAACTCGAACTCCACCTCCAGCGTCTTCGGGTCGGCCGGGAGTTGCAGGAGCACCGTCTCCTTGAAGCTTTCGCCGTCGATGCTGACGATCTGGCCGCCCTTGTCGTACGGAGGCCGCTTGTAGGCGATCAGGTTGCCGCCGTCGGCGCGCAGCGGGTGCAGCGACGCGTTCTCGCCCGCCTCGGCCTTCTGACCGGTCGCCTTGCCGGTGGCGAGGTCGATGGCGACGACCTCGTTGCTGCGCCCGCCGTCGCCGCCGGTGTCGTGCTCCTCGGTGGGCAGGAAGAGCCGGTCGCCGCTGACGGCGAGGCCCGAGCACTTCTCGACGCGGGTGATGCCGTCGCAGTCGGCGGCGTAGGTGTCGCCGGGTGCGGAGATCTTGGCGAGGAGCTTGCCGGTGGCGGCGTCGATGGAGAAGAAGTCGGAGATGCCGCTGCCGTCCCCGGCGGTGTCGCCGACGTCGGCCGCGACCACCAGCGGAGAGGTGGAGACCACCGACGCGTACTCGACGCCCTCGGGCATCTTGTACTCGGAGAGCACGGTGCCCTTCCGGGGGTCGACGGTCTGGATGTGCAGCTGGCGGGCGTCGTACGCGCCGCAGCGGCGGACCGCGACGAGGGCTTCGCCTCCGCCGTAGCCGGAGTCCTTGCACTCGTCACCCGGCTTGGGCTGCCACAGCGACTCGCCGCTGGACAGGTCCCAGGCGGCCCCGCCGGAGCTGGAGCCGGCGGCGACGGTGGTGCCGCTGAGGGTGACGTTGTCGAACCCGATGGCCCGGTCGCCGTTCTTGGCGTTCTTCGTCCACAGCTTCTTGCCGGTGGCGAGGTCGAGCGCGGTGACCTCGCTGCAGCCGTGCATGGGCGTCTTGACGGTCGGCATCTCCGGCTCGTGGACGATGACGGTCCTGCCGTCGTCCGTCGTGTGGTGGGAGGTGGAGCAGACCGGACCCGGCAGCGGGATCGTCCACTTCTTCGCGCCGTCGTCCTTGCCGTACGCGTTGATCTCGGCCACGCCGCTCTTGACGAAGGCGTCCTTGGTGATCCAGGAGCCCTCGATGGTGACCTGGAGGCCCTTGTCGACCTTCGGCGCGTCGAGCTGGTAGAGCAACGCCGCCGAGGGGTCGGACGGCGCCTTCTCCTTGCCGCCTCCGGCGCCCTTGCCGTCGCCGCCGCCGGTGGAACCGCCGGCCGTCGGGGCCTGGTCGTCCTTGCCCTGCGAGTACCAGACGCCGCCGCCGATGATCAGCGCGATGGCCACCACGGCGGACACCACGATCGCCGCCTGGGCACGCAGCGCCTTGCGCTCGGCCTCACTGCGCTGCGTCGGCGGCTGGGCGGCGGGCTGCGGCACGGTGGGGGCCGCGTGCTGCGCGGGGTAGCCGTACTGCGGTGCCGCGGGCTGCGTCTGCGGGGGCTGCTGCTGGAG
>NZ_JACADT010001178.1:0-1578 GCF_013421635.1 Streptomyces sp. UH6
TGTCGGCGCGCCGGGGCGCGGTGCCGGTCCCGTCGACGACGGTGCCGCCGGTGATCAGCAGGTCGAAGCCGTCGTGGCCGTCGTGGCCGTCGTGGCGGGGGGCGGGGTGGGGGGTTGCGGGCATGGCAGCTCGATTCGCGGCGGGTTCGGTGCGTCCGCCCGGTGGCGGGGAGGGCCGGGGCGAGGGCGGCGCGGGTGGGGCGGGTGAGGAGGGTGAGGGAGGTTCAGAGGATGACGTTGAGGAGGACGGTGTACAGCGCGCACGCCGGGACGAGCAGCGCCCATCCGGCGCCGAGCAGGTAGGGCAGCCGGCCGGCGCGGGCCAGGCCCATGGCACCGACCATGTTGGCGTTCGGCAGGGGCCCGTAGGTGTCGGCCTTGGACGCCCACAGGAGGACGATCACCCATGCCGCCGGGCCGATGCCGAGTTCGTCGCCGATCGGGCCGAAGACCTCGCCGATGAGGATGACCTGTGCGGCGGTCGCCCCCGGCACGCCGACCCAGCCGAGGGCGGCGACGGCGAGGGCGAACGGCAGCGCGGACATCGCGCGCAGGTCGGGCCCGAGGGCGTCGAGGACGACGTCGTAGGGCCGCAGGAGGTCGACGAACCCGAACAGGGCGGCCAGCATCCAGAAGAGCAGCAGCATGGGCAGCATGCGGCGGGCTCCGGTCAGGGCCGCCCGTGCCGTGCGCGCGGGGGACAGCCCCGCGGCCGCGGCGGTGACGAGGGCGAGCAGCGGCAGGGCGAGCAGCGGGAAGACGGTGCCGGCCCGGGTCACGGCGGCGTAGGCCACGGTGACGGCGAGGGTGAGGAGGAAGGCGCGGGTGGCCCGCCGGGTCCGGGCGTCGGGCGGGGTCCCGGTGGGGTCGGTGTGCTCGTCCCGGGTGACCTCCTCGGGCCGGTAGAAGTCGCCGCGGGCCGCGCTGTGGCGCTGCACCCAGGGCACGACGACGGCGGCGAGGAGGAGGGAGAGGATCGCGAGCGGGCCGGCGCCGACGGCGAGGTAGGTCGGATAGCCGGTGTCCGCGGTCTGCATGATGGCGATGTTGGAGCCGGCGAAGGGGGCGAGGGCGAGGCCCGCGCAACCGCCGAGGAACATGGTGACGGCGGTGGTGGATCGGGTGAGTCCGGCGCGGGCGGCGACCGGGATGAGCAGCGGCGCGGCGATGGCGAGTGCGCCGGCGAGCGTGCCGAGCCCGGCCACCAGGACCACGCAGGCGCACATCATGGCGTAGATCAGGGCCGTGGTGCCGCGGCCCTCCACGGCCCGCAGGATGCCGCGCACGAGGGCGTCGGCCACACCGGTGACCCGCAGCACCTCGCCGACGGACGCGCCGAACACGATGATGAGGCCGATGAGGGTGACCGGGTCGGTCAGGGTGCCGCCGAGCACCTCCGCGGCGGTGCCGGGGGCGGGCAGGGCGAGGAGGACGGCGCTGAGGAGCGCGACTGCGGTGGCCAGGGCGAGGTCGGCGCCGGTGAGGGCGAGGACGGCGTACAGGACGATGGGCAGCAGGCCCCACAGGGTCGGTGCGTCGGCCGACAGGCCGGCGGTGACGCTGACGGCGAGCGCGGGC
>NZ_JACADT010001179.1:0-1575 GCF_013421635.1 Streptomyces sp. UH6
CGCCGAGGGCCGCGAAGGCGGCGCCCGCCACCGCGAGCAGCATCACGTTGGCCAGGCCGTCGGAGATCTGCAGGGCGGCGGAGTTGGTCCCGGCCTCGTGCGGCGGGGACAGCTTCAGCAGCAGGACGCTGGTGGAGGCGATGACCAGGCCCATGCCGAAGCAGCCGAACGACCACACCAGCGCCACCCACCAGGCGGGCACGGCCTCGATCAGCACGGCGGGCACCGCGACGATGGCGAGGACGACCAGCGTCATGCCCAGGGTGACCAGCCGCTCCCGGTGCCGCTCCAGGCGGGGCCGGGACTGCACCCAGGAGCCGGTGGCCCAGGTGAGGCCGCCGGCCGCGAGGGAGAAGCCGGCCCAGATGGGCGACATGTCCCGCTGGGTGACCAGCATCAGCGGGATGAACGATTCGGCGCCGATGAACGCGCCGGACGCCACGCCGCGCAGCAGGACCACCGAGGGCAGGCCGCGCGCCGAGCGCCACGTCCCGGGCGGGAGCAGGCCGAGGACGGCCGGCACCAGCAGGGCGAGGCCCAGGACCGCGGGGACGAGGGAGAACCAGCGCAGGTCCTGCGCGGCGTACTGGAAGAGGCCGGCGCCGATCGAGACGGCGAGCGCGAGGCGGATCCGGCGCGGGTCGGCCGTCGCGGCGGCCCCCTCGTCGGTCGGACCGGACGCGCGGCGGCGGATCTCCGGCAGGGCCAGCGCCAGCGGGAGCAGGATGATCACCGGGATGCCGAGGAACACCCAGCGCCAGCCGAGGTGTTCGGTGACGGTGCCGGAGGCCAGCGGCCCGACCACCGACGGCACCACCCAGCTCGCCGCGAACGCCGCCATGATGGCGGGCCGCAGCCGCTCCGGGTAGGCCCGGCCGATCACGACGTACAGCGCGACGATCACAAGTCCGCCGCCGAGGCCCTGCACCGCGCGGCCGAGCACGAACACCCACATCGTCCCGGACAGCCCGGAGATCACCAGGCCCGCGCCGAACGAGGCGATGCCGAGCGCCACCGGACCGAGCGGACCGCGCCGGTCGGCCCACTGGCCCGAGACCACCATGCCGAAGAGGCTCGTGGTGAAGAACGCGGAGAACGCGAAGGCGTACAGCTCCACGCCGTTCAGTTCGCGGGCCGCGACCGGCATCGCGGTCCCGACGGCGGTCGCCTCGAAGGCGATCAGCAGGACGACGGAGACGATGCCGATGCTGAGCGCGCGGTGGGAGCGGCCGAGGACGGACTCCTCGGGATGCGCGTCGAGGGGGTCCGGCACGACGTCGTTGTCGCGGGAGGAGTCGAGGGGGCGGCTGGTCATGCCGCAAGCGTAAGGGGCGAGCCGGACGGTCGCTCCTGTCCCGACGGCCGGTCCGCGACGGACCGTTCATGAACGGGGCATGGCAGTCCTGTTGCGGCCCCGCCCGATCGCTTGAGCCGCGCCGCGCGGGACCCGTAGCGTCATGGACGTCGCCACCAGGACCGCGTGCCCGAGTGGCCCAGGGACTGGACTGCAAATCCAGGCACGCGGGTTCGAATCCCGCCGCGGTCTCCACCGCGCCGCGCCCCGCCGAGGTCGAC
>NZ_JACADT010000118.1:0-9629 GCF_013421635.1 Streptomyces sp. UH6
CGTCCGCCGGCATCGCCGCGGAGACCAGCCAGCCCTGCACCGCGTCGCAGCCGAGGTCCCGCAGGCGTTCCCAGGTCTCGTCGTCCTCGACGCCCTCGGCGACGACCAGCAGGCCCAGCGAGTGGGCCAGGTCGAGGGTGCAGCGGACGATCTCCGCGTCCTGCGGGTCCACCGCGAGCCGTGCCACGAAGGAACGGTCGATCTTCAGCTCGCTCACCGGGAGCCGGCGCAGGTGGACCAGGGAGGAGTAGCCGGTGCCGAAGTCGTCCAGGGACATCTTCACGCCGTGGCCGCTGAGCGCCGCCAGCGTGTCGGCGGCCCGCTGGGGATCCTCCAGCAGCACGTGCTCGGTGATCTCCAGCTGGAGGGACCCGGTCGGGACGCCGTGCCGGGCCAGGCGCGCGGCCACGGAACCCGCGAAACCGGGGGTGTGGACGTCCCGCGGCGAGACGTTGACCGCGACCGGCACCATCAGGCCCTGTGCCCGCCACTCGGCGACCTGGGCCAGCGCCGTCTCCAGCACGTACTCGGTGAGGTGCGGCATCAGCCCCGAGGACTCCGCGATGGCGATGAACTCGTCCGGCGGCACCTTGCCCCGCTCGGGGTGCACCCACCGCATCAGCGCCTCCAGCCCCGCGACCTGTCCGTCGAAGCGGACCTTGGGCTGGTAGTGGAGTTCGACCTCGTGGGCGTCGAGCGCCCTGCGCAGGTCGCCCAGCAGGCCGAGCCGGTCCGGGGTGTTGGAGTCCCGTTTCGACTCGTACGCCTCCACCCCCGTGCGGTCCCGCTTGGCCTGGTACATGGCGACGTCGGCCCGCCGCAGCAGGCCCTCGGCGTCCGGCGCGTGGTCGGGGTAGAGGGCGACGCCCGCGCTGGCCTCCAGCACCAGGGTCAGCCCGTCCAGGTCGAGCGGGGAGCCCAGTTCGGCCACCAGGGCACGGGCCACCCGGGTCGCGGAGGTGGTGGAGTCGACCAGCGGCAGCAGGACCGCGAACTCGTCGCCGCCGAGCCGGGCGGCCTCCGCGCCCTCGGGCAGGACGCGCCGCAGCCGGTCGGCCGTCTGCACGAGCAGCCGGTCGCCGGCCAGGTGGCCGAGGGTGTCGTTGACGGAGCGGAAGCGGTCGAGGTCGATCAGGACCAGGGCGGTCCGGGCGTCCTGCCGCTCCGCGTCGTCGAGTGCGCTCCAGGCCCGCTCCAGCAGCCACTGCCGGTTGGGCAGGCCGGTGAGCGGGTCCCGGAGCTGCTCCTCGGCACGGGCCCGGGCCATCCACAGGGTGCGGTCGAGGGCGATCAGCGGGATGGCGAACAGCGGCAGCATCATCGGCTGGACCGAGGCGACCACGCACATCAGCGGGGCGGTGCCGAGCAGCGCGGCGGCGAGCAGCCCCTGCCGGGTGACGTCGGTGCGGGTGAAGACCGGGAGGTTGTCGCTGCTGGGGGCCTGGAGGTACCAGAGCAGCACGCGGGTGACGGCGAGGTAGGCGATCGCCACCACCGCGATCTGCAGGGCGGCGGTGCCGGTCCAGAACTGCGCGGACCAGGGGTTCTCGACGGAGGGGAACCTGCCGAACAGGGCGAGCAGCAGCGCCCCGACGGCGATGCCGAGGATGTCGACGGCGCCGCAGAGCAGGTTCTGGCGTCTGCCGCGCCGCCGGGCCGCCCCGGAGAACACGACGACGGTGAGGCTGACCAGACCGGCGGGCACCCAGCCGTGGAGCAGCAGGACGGCGAGGGTGAGGGCGGCGGCGGAGCCGGTGCCGCCCCACCAGCGGGTCCGGCCGAGCAGCACCAGGTGACCGACGATCACCCCGGTGAGCAGGGCCAGGGACCAGCCGACGGCGCCGGGCGGGAAGAGGGCGTGGTCCCCGGAGAGCGCCCGGTAGAAGCCGGCGCCCAGGACGAACCCCGCGGCGGCGACCACCACCACGGGCAGCACCGGCCAGGAGAGCATCTGCCGGTCGCCGTCCTCGCCCGCGTCACCGCGCGCCGGGGAGGCGGGGAGGGCGAGGAGGCCCGACGGGCGGGCGGCGGAATCCGGCGCGGTCCGTCTCCACCGGAGCGGGGAGGGTTCGGGCCCGCGACCGGAGGGCGGCTGCCCGGGGTCCTGGAAGCTCGGGAAGCCGGGGACGCGGGAGCGGGCCGCGGGGCCGGGGGCGAGCCGGGAGAACGACCGTCGCAGGGCGTCGGACACACGTGCGCGCAGCCGAGGCCCCGACGCGGCGTTCTCGACCGGTTCCATACCCCGTCCCTCTCACGGCCGGCGGTGCCCGTGCCCCGCGGCCGGTGCGACAGCCTCGAGGCCGCGCGTGTCCGAAAAAATCTGTCCCGCGGCGGTTCCCGCAGCGGGGCGCGCACCGACGCCGTCGTGCGGTCCGGTGCCACACCCCAACAGTAGGCGGCCGACGGCTTTCTGGGCAGCGGTCACCCGAGGTTACCCGTATACGCCCCGACCCACCCGAAAGGCCCGCTTCCTCCGCGGGGGACGGCCTTCCGGGTGGTTCCGGCGCCGCTGCCGGGCCGCGCCCCTACCCGGCCTGCTCCTCTCCCCCGTCGGCCGCGTCGGCCGCGTCGGCCCCGTCGGCGTCCCCGGGCGCGCCCGGGGCGGCGCCTTCGGCGGGCAGGGCGGCCTCGAGGGCGGCGTCCGGGCCCTGTTCCAGCAGGACGCCGAAGCCGTCCTCGTCGAGCACCGGCACCTTGAGCTGCATCGCCTTGTCGTACTTGGAGCCGGGGTTGTCGCCGACCACCACGAACGAGGTCTTCTTCGACACCGACCCGGTCACCTTGGCGCCCCGGCTCACCAGCGCCTCCTTGGCGCCGTCACGGGTGAACCCGGTGAGCGTCCCGGTGACCACCACGGTCAGGCCCTCCAGCGGGCGCGGGCCCTCCTCCTCGCCGGTGGCCTCGTCCTCCATGCGCACGCCGGCCGCGCGCCATCTGGCGAGGATCTCCTGGTGCCAGTCCTCGGCGAACCATTCCTTGAGCGAGGCGGCGATGATCGGGCCGACGCCCTCGGTGGCGGCCAGTTCCTCCTCGGTGGCGCCCTCGATGCGCTCCATCGAACGGAACTCGCGGGCCAGCGCCTCGGCGGCGACCGGCCCGACGTGGCGGATGGAGAGGCTGGTGAGGATCCGGGCCAGCGGGCGTTCCTTGGCGGCGGCGATGTTCTCCAGCATGGCGACCGCGTTCTTCCGCGGCTCGCCCTGCTGGTTGGCGAAGACGGTGGCGATCTTGTCCTCGCCGGTCTTCGGGTCGCGCTTGGGGATGCCGCTGTCCTTGTCCAGGACGTACGCCTTGATGGGCAGCAGCTGCTCGATGGTGAGGTCGAAGAGGCCGCCCTCGTCCCGCAGCGGCGGATCGGACGGCTCCAGCGGCTGGGTGAGCGCGGCTGCCGCCACATAGCCGAAGTGCTCGATGTCGAGCGCCTTGCGGCCGCCCAGGTAGAAGAGCCGTTCCCGCAACTGGGCGGGGCAGCTACGGGCGTTGGGGCACCGCAGGTCGATGTCGCCCTCCTTCATCGGCCGCAGCGGCGTGCCGCACTCGGGGCATGCGGCGGGCATCACGAACTCCCGCTCGCTGCCGTCCCGGAGGTCGGCCACCGGGCCGAGGATCTCGGGGATGACGTCGCCGGCCTTGCGCAGCACCACGGTGTCGCCGATGAGGACGCCCTTGGCCTTGACGACCTCCTGGTTGTGCAGGGTGGCGAACTCGACCTCCGAGCCGGCCACGGTGACCGGCTCGACCTGCGCGTACGGGGTCACGCGGCCCGTGCGGCCGACGCCCACGCGGATGTTGACCAGCTTGGTGTTGACCTCCTCCGGCGCGTACTTCCAGGCGATGGCCCAGCGCGGCGCGCGGGAGGTGGAGCCGAGGCGGCCCTGGAGCGGGATCTCGTCGAGCTTGACGACGACGCCGTCGATCTCGTGCTCGACGGAGTGGCGGTTCTCGCCGAAGTGGGCGATGAACGCGCGCACCGACGGCAGGTCGTCGACCACCTTGTTGTGCCGGGCCGTCGGCAGGCCCCAGGAGCGCAGCAGGTCGTAGGCCTCGGAGAGCCGGGACATCCCGCTTCCCGTGTAGCCCTCCAGGGCGCCGATGCCGTGCACCACCATGTGCAGCGGACGGGAGGCGGTGACCCGGGGGTCCTTCTGGCGCAGCGAACCGGCCGCCGCGTTGCGCGGGTTGGCGAAGGGCTTGTCGCCGGCCTCGACCAGGCGGGCGTTGAGCTCCTGGAACTTCTCCATCGGGAAGTACACCTCGCCGCGGATCTCCACCAGGCCCGGGAGGTCGTCCCCGTGCAGCCGGTGGGGGATCTCGGCGATGGTCCGCACGTTGGGCGTGATGTCCTCACCGGTGCGGCCGTCGCCACGGGTGGCGGCGCGGGTGAGGCGGCCGTGCTCGTAGGTGAGGTTGACGGCGAGGCCGTCGACCTTGAGTTCGCACAGGAAGTGGTGGGCGGAGGCGCCGATCTCCTTCGCGACGCGGTCGGCCCAGGCGGCGAGTTCCTCGTCGTCGAAGGCGTTGTCGAGGGAGAGCATCCGCTCGCGGTGCTGGACGGCGGTGAACTCCGTCTCGTACGCCCCGGCGACCTTCTGGGTCGGCGAGTCGGGCGTGCGCAGCTCGGGGTACTCCTCCTCCAGCGCCTGGAGGTCGCGCAGCAGCCTGTCGAACTCCGCGTCGCTGACGACGGGAGCGTCCTTCACGTAGTAACGGAAGCGGTGCTCCTCGATCTGCTCGGCCAGCTGCGCGTGACGCTCCCGCGCCTCGCTGGGCGCGGTGCCTTCCGCCGCGCCGCCCGCCGTGTTCGCCTGCTCGTCGCCGGCCACTGTCGGTCCTCCCGTTACTCAGGGTTGTCCGCGAGCGATGTCGCCGCCCGGACGCACTGTGCGAGCGCCTTGCGGGCGTACCCCGGGGTGGCCCCCGCGAGTCCGCACGCCGGCGTGATCGTGACCGCCTCCGGGAGAAGACCCGGATGCAGTCCCAGCCTGCGCCAGAGCGTCCTGACACCCATGACGCTACCGGCAGGGTCCGACAACGGGGCGTCGGTGCCCGGCACCACTCCGGCGAAGAGCCGCAGCCCGCCCTCGACCGCCTCACCGATGGTGTCGTCGTCACGCTCGGTGAGCAGCGAGAAGTCGAACGACACGGCGTCGACGCCGGAGCGGCGCAGCAGGGCGAAGGGGACGTCGGGGGCGCAGGAGTGGACGACCACGGGGCCGTCGTGGACGCCGATCACCTCGCGCAGGCCCGCCTCCACGACCTGCCGGTCGACGGCGCGGTGGGTGCGGTAGCCGCTGGCGGTCCGCACCTGGCCGCGGAGCACGGTGGTGAGGGAGGGCTCGTCGAGCTGGAGCACGAGCTCGGCGCCGGGGACGCGGCGGCGCAGCTCGGCGAGGTGGTTCCGCAGTCCCTCGGCGAGGGAGCCGGTGAGGTCGCGGGTGGCGCCGGGGTCGGAGAGGACGGCCTCGCCGTTCCGCAGCTCCAGCGCGGCGGCCAGTGTCCACGGCCCGACGGCCTGGACCTTCAGCTGGCCCTCGTAGCCCTGGGTGTGCTCCTCCAGGGCGTCGAGGTCCTGCCGCAGCCAGGAGTGGGCGCGGCGGGTGTCCCGGCCGGGGCGGTCGCCCAGGCGCCAGCCGCTGGGCTCGACCCGGGCGTACATCTCGACCAGGAGTCCGGCGGTGCGGCCGATCATGTCCGCGCCGGGCCCGCGGGCGGGCAGCTCGGGGAGGAAGGCGAACGTCTCGAACGACCCGACGGCGGTCCGCGCGGCCTCCCGCGCGTCCTCGCCGGGGAGGGAGCCGACCCCGGTGGCGGCCCCGAAGGTGAACCTGCGCTTTTCACTCACCCGGGAAGCGTACGGAAGTGGGCGGGGCCACGGCGTCAGGGGGCCGCCGCTCCGCGCCCCCGCACCCGCCCTCACCGGCACCCGCACCCGCACCCGCACCCGCACCCGCACGTGACCTCCCCGCCGGCCGGCGGCCGTGCCGCCGGTGGAGGCGTCAGCCGAGCGCGCTCCTCGCCTGCCAGTCGGCCCACGGCACGTTCCAGGCGCCGAAGCCGTTGCCCGGTGCGACGACGCCCTTGGTGTCCTTGCCCTTGATCTCGAACGGGTCGCCCGGGCGGACCTGGTCGTAGAACCAGGCGGCGTCCGCGTCGCTCATGCCGATGCATCCGGAGCTCCTGTTGGCCCTGCCGAACCACCTGTCGTTCCACGGCGCGGCATGGGCGTACATGCCGGACCAGGTCAGCCGCATCGACTTGTCGACCATCTTGTCGTAGGCGTCGGCGAGCCCGACCGTCTCCGAGTTCATGTTGATCGTGCCCTCCTTCGCCATCAGCACCGCCGTGCCGCGCCAGGAGCGCCGGTCGCCGCCCGGGGTGCCGCCGGAGACCGGGATGGTGCGGACCGCCTTCCCGTCCCGTTCCAGGGTGAGCTGCTTCCGGTCGAGGTCGACCTTGACGACCTGGTCCGTCCCGACGGTGAAGCGGGTGGTGTAGTCGCGGACGAACCAGCCGCCGTCGCCGGAGTCGGTGCCGTTCAGCTGGGCCTCGAGGGTGACCTTCGTGCCGGGCTTCCAGTACTGTCTGGGCCGCCAGTCGATCCGGTCGCGGCCGGAGTGGTCCTCCAGCCAGGCCCAGGAGCCCTCGGTGCCGTTCGAGGTGGTGAGCTTCAACTGCCGTTCGACGGCGGCCTTGTCGGTGACCGGGTTGTCGAAGACGAGGGAGACCGGCTGGGCGATGCCGACGGTGGTGTTCGCGCCGGGGCGCCAGTCCACCTTGTTGACCTTGTCGGCCCCGGCGGTGGTGAACACGGACGTGGCGGTGCTCTTCGTGCCGGTCTTCGTCGTGGTCACGGCGGTGACCGTGTACGAGGTGCCGGGGACCGCCTTGCGCTGCGAGGCCCACCGCGTGCCGTCGGCGGCGACCTCGCCGGCGAGTTCGCGGCCCTCGCCGTCGGTCACCCTGACCGAGGTGAGCGTGCCTCCCGCCACGGTGACCCGCACCGTGTCACCGGCCCGCACACCGTCGCCCCTCGGCGTCACCGCCACCGTCGCGGGGCGGTCCTCCGCGGCCCGGGTGCCGCCGCCCTCGGCGTCCGCCGCCGCATCACCCGGTCCCGCTCCGGCAGAGCAGGCGGTGAGCGGCGCCAGCAGCACGGCCACTGCCGCGATGCGCACACGTATCTGGCTCAACGGAGCCTCCGTCCATGATGGTTCGGCTGCGACACGGCGACTGTAGGGCCGAGGACACGCAGGTGAGCGGTGGTGCGGGCCATGTGACGGCGACTGCAGAGGAACGGTCATGGTCCGGTCACATTCGCCGCGCGCGGCGGTCACGGACGGCTGTGAGCATCCTCCGCATCCCCACAGAGAGGCTCACACCGTGTCAGCGACGCTCGTGACGGCCGCCCACGGCCGGGAAACACCACTGGGGCCCATCACCGCCGAGACCTACCGTTCGTTCCTCTCCTCCGACGCGGGATCGGAACTGGGCGCCGGGTTCCTGCAGTGCCCGTCCTGGGCGCAGGTCAAGGACGGCTGGCGTGCCCGGACGGTCGGCTGGGGACCCGATCCGGCGGCCGGCCGGCTCTCCGGAGTCGCTCTGGTCCTGCTGCGGCAACTGCCGGGCACCCGGAAGTACTTCGCCTACCTGCCGGAAGGGCCGGTCGTCGACTGGGCCGACCCGGGCATCGACGGCTGGCTCGCCCCGCTGCTGAGGCATCTGCGGGCGTCGGGGGTGTTCGCCGTACGGATCGGCCCCTCGCCCGCGTACCGCCGCTGGAGCGCGGCACGCCTCAAGTCGGCGACCGGGCCGGGACGCAGGCTCTCCGACGTGCTCGCGAGCGAGGTGGACCCGCTGGGCACCGCCGTCGCCGAGCGGCTGCGGGCCCGCGGCTGGAACCGGTGCGGCGGCGACGACGACGGGGACGCGCAGCCGCGCCACGTCTTCCGCATACCGCTCGCCGGGCGCACGCGGGAGGACCTGTGGTCCGCACTCAACCAGGAGTGGCGGCGCAACGTCCGCCGGGCGCAGAAGTCGGGCGTCGAGGTGGTCGTCGGCAGCGCGGCCGACCTGCCGGAGTTCTACCGGCTGCTGCGCGTCACCGAGGAGCGCGACGGGTTCCGCCTCGGACGGTCCCTGCGGTACCACGAGCGGCAGTACGCGGCCCTCAACGCCGAGGAGCCGGGCCGCATGCGGCTCTACCTGGCCCGGTACGAGGGCGAGATCCTCGCCGCCCACACCATGATCCGCGTCGGTCGCCGGATCTGGTACCAGACCGGCGCCTCCGCCGACCACCGCCGCGAGGTCCGGCCCTCCAACCTGCTGCAGTGGCGCATGCTGCTCGACGCCCACGCCCTCGGCGCCGACGTCTACGACATGCGCGGAGTGCCCTCCACCCTCGACCCCGGCGACCGTCCGTACGGGCTGCTGCGCTGGAAGCTCGGCACGGGCGGCGAGGTCGTCGAGACCTTGGGAGAGTGGGAGAGACCGATGGACGGACCGGCCAACCGGGCGCTCTACCGCGCCTTCCAGACCTATCTGGCGCGCCGATGAGCGTCACCGCCGCGGCCGGACCGAAGGCGGAGCCGCCGTCCGTGCTGCGCAGCGGCGCGATCATGGCCGCCGGGTCGGTCGTCTCCCGCGCCACCGGGTTCCTGCGGTCCGCGGTCGTCGCCGCCGCGCTCGGCCTCGGGATGACGGCCGACGGCTACGCGGTGGGCAATGCGGTCCCGACCGTCGTCTACGTCCTGCTGCTCGGCGGCGCGCTCAACGCCGTCTTCGTGCCGGAGCTGGTCAGGGCCGCGAAGGAGCACGCGGACGGGGGCGCGGCCTACACCGACCGGCTGCTCACGGTGTGTGTGCCGGCGCTGCTCGTGCTGACGGGCGCGGCGGTGTGGGCGGCGCCGGCGATCGTCGGGTTCTACGCGGACCACCCGCCGGAACAGCACGGGACGACGGTCGCGTTCGCCCGGTACTGCCTGCCCCAGATCTTCTTCCTCGGCCTGTTCACGCTGCTGGGACAGGTGCTCAACGCGCGGGGCCGCTTCGGCGCGATGATGTGGACGCCGGTCCTGAACAACGTCGTCGTCATCGCGGTGTTCGGCCTCTTCCTGGCGACCGGCGGGAGCGGGACGCTCACCTCGGGGGAGCGAGCACTGCTCGGGTGGGGCACCACGGCCGGCATCGTCGTCCAGGCGCTCGCGCTGGTGCCGTCGCTGCGGGCCGCCGGTTTCCGCTACCGGCCCCGGTTCGACTGGCGCGGCAGCGGTCTGACCCGTCCGCTGCGCTCCGCGGGCTGGCTGGTGCTGCTGGTGCTCAGCAACCAGGCCGCCTACTGGGTCACCACCAGGCTCGCGACGTCCGCCGGTGCCCGCGCCGCCGCCGAGCACGTCGAGGGCGCGGGATTCAGCGCCTACACCAACGCCTACACACTGTGGATGGTGCCGCACGGCATCGTCACGGTCTCCCTGGTGACGGCGCTGATGCCGCGGATGAGCCGGTCGGCGGCCGACGGCGACACGGCGGCGGTCCGCCGGGACGCGGGGTACGCGCTGCGCACCGGCGGAGCCGTCGTGGTGCCCGCCGCGTGCGCGCTGTTCGCCCTGGCGCACCCGGCGACGGCGCTGGTC
>NZ_JACADT010001180.1:0-1571 GCF_013421635.1 Streptomyces sp. UH6
ACGACGCGGCCGGGGCGCAGCGCGAGCAGGGTCAGCAGTGCGCGCAGACGCGCCCCGCCGACCGGTACGGGCGTGCCGTCGGGGCGGGTGGCCTGGGTGGTGCCGAGGACTCGGTAGCGCACCCCGCCATTGTCCCCCGCACCCGCGAGGGACGGGATCAGCGGGTCGCCGAGTGGCCGCGCTCCGCCTTGGTGCGCTTGTAGTAGTACCAGCACATGTTCGAGGAGAGTCCGGCCAGCAGCACCCAGATCACCCCGAGCCACCAGGTGCCCTCGACGAAGGAGACGACGGCGGCGACCACGGACAGGACACACACGACGAGGGCGTAGAGGGCGAGGCGGGGCATGGTGGTCGCTCCTGAGCGGCGTGGGCTACTTGTGCCCTCCAGTGTCCCCCATGCCCCGGTCCGGCCCGCGCCGCCTCCCCGTCCCGACGTGCCGGATGTCAGACGTCGGTGAGCCGCAGGCCGGCGTGGGCCTTGTAGCGGCGGTTGACCGAGATCAGGTTGGCGACCAGCGACTCCACCTGGTGGGCGTTGCGCAGCCGCCCGGCGAAGACGCCCCGCATGCCGGGGATGCGGCCGGCGAGCGCCTGGACGATCTCGACGTCGGCGCGCCCCTCGCCGAGCACCATGACGTCGGTCTCGATCTCGTCGATCTCCGGGTCCTTCAGCAGGACGGCGGAGAGGTGGTGGAAGGCGGCGGTGACCCGGGAGTCCGGCAGCAGCGCGGCGGCCTGCTGGGCGGCGCTGCCCTCCTCCACCTGGAGCGCGTAGGCGCCCTGCTTGTCGAAGCCGAGCGGGTTGACGCAGTCGACGACGAGCTTGCCGGCGAGCTCCTCGCGCAGCGACTCGAGCGTCCTGGCGTGGCCGTCCCACGGCACGGCGACGATCACGATGTCGCTGCGGCGGGCGCACTCGGCGTTGTCGGCGCCCTCGACCCCGGCGCCCAGTTCCTCGGCGACGGCCCGGGCGCGCTCGGCGGCGCGCGAGCCGATGATCACCTTCTGGCCGGCCCGGGCGAGGCGGTAGGCGAGGCCCTGGCCCTGGTCGCCGGTGCCGCCGAGGACGCCGACGGTCATCCCGGAGACGTCGGGGAGGTCCCAAGGGTCCTTGGCGGGAGCCTTCCGGGGAGCGTTCTGCGCACTGTCTGTAGTGGTCATGAGCCTGACTTTACGTGCGGTGGGCGGTGGCACCGCCGTGGCATCGCTCACGTCACCCCGCGCCACGCCGGGCCGTCACTTCGGGGGAACCGGTGGCGTACCCGGCGCTCGGAGGCACGGGGTGCGGCACCATGCGCCCCATGGATGCCGTACGGGTGGCGCTGCTGCGCGAGGTCCTGGCCGGGACCGAGTGGCTGGACTCGACGCGCCGGTTCGCGGGGGTGCTCCGCGGGTCGGTGGTGTCGCACGGAGGGGGGCTGCTGCTGGTGGGCACGCCCGCCTACGAGCCGTGGCATCTGGCGGCACACCTGGTGGACGAGGCGGCCTGGTCGGGGACGCCGGAGCTCTCCCCCACCCTGGTGCGGCACGCCGCGCGGGCCTCGGACCCGGCCCACCTGGCGGTCGGGCTG
>NZ_JACADT010001181.1:0-1565 GCF_013421635.1 Streptomyces sp. UH6
CGGAGAGCCGCCGCGGCTGCGCCCCCTGGCGCTCGCCGCCGATCAGGGCATCGAGACCGCCCGCCGCTACGTCCTCGCCCTCTTCCGCTTCGTGACCGGACTCCTCTTCGCCTGCCACGGCGCCGCCTCGCTCTTCGGAGTCCTGGGCGGCGCCCACGGCACCGGAGGGACCGTCCCGGCCGGTTCCTGGCCCGGCTGGTACGCCGCCCTCATCCAGTTCGCCGGAGGCACCCTCGTCCTCCTCGGGTTCGGCACCCGCACCGCCGCCCTGATCTGCTCCGGCTCGATGGCCTACGCGTACTTCACCGTGCATCAGCCGCGTGCTTTGTGGCCGCTGCAGAACGGCGGCGAACCGGCCGCCCTCTTCTGCTGGTCGTTCCTCCTCCTCGCCGTCACCGGTCCGGGCGCCCTCTCCCTGGGCGCCCTTCTCGATCCCTCGTCCCGGCACCGACGGTCCGTCCGTCCCGGCCGGGCCCGTCGACCCGGCCGGTCCCGTCGGCCGGTTCCGCTCAGCGGGCCGTCGTCCACCCGAACGGAACCGTGAAGCAGCCGACCCGCGCGCCCGAGGAACCCGGCTTGTCGTGGATCACCACGGAAGCCGCCCCGCTCTTGCGGAAGCCCCAGTCGTGGTGGGCGCTCGCCTTCCCGGAGCCCTTCCGGTCGGCCGTGAAGTCCAGCCAGACCTCGTTCCGCGGGTTCACCGCCGCCGGGTCGGTGGACGGCTTGTGCTGGTAGTGCCCGCCCGCCGCGGCCGGGTCGGCGGTGCACGGCTTCGTGTGCACGTGGACGCCGTACTCGTGACCGGCCTTCAGCCCCTTGACCCGGAGCGACACCGTGGTCGCGCCACCGGGAGCCGTCCGCTGGCCGACCTGGATCCAGGAGCCGGCCGGCACCAGTTTCTTGTCGTAGGTGTACGCCGTGGTCGCCGACTTCTTCTTCGCGAACACACCGTCAGTCGTCATGGAGTACCCGGGACGCCTGTCCTTCCCCTTCCCGTGTCCGCCGTCCTCGCCCGTCGCGGCGGCGACCCCGCCCGCCCCCAGCACGGCCATCGCCACGACACCCGCGCACACGCCTGCCCGAACAGCCATTTCCACCGCTCCTCACTGAGAGATCCCTCGCGGGATGTGCTCTTCCGTTGGTACGGGAGGCGGCCGCGCCTCGCTCGTCTCCACCGGCATATGGAGGAACGCGACTTCACGGACATACGTGCCCCCCTGGGACGCCAATCACCTGATCGGCGTAGTCTTGCCAGTTGTCCGTCATTGGCCGCTCCTGCCGCTCCCTGCGACGTCGCGGCCCGGTCGCAGCCGGGATAGAAGTCCAGGAGAGAACCGTGTGGGAGAGCGTCGGAGCGCTGGCCGCCAGCCCGTGGATCTACGGACTGATCGCGGCCTCGATCCTCCTGGACGTGTTCCTGCCCGTGCTGCCGAGCGGTGTGCTCGTCGCGGCCGCCGCCACCGCCGCCGCCGCGGGCACGGGAGCCGCTGCGGCGGGCGCCGACACGATGACCGGCACCGCCTCGGCGGCTGACCTGTGGGACCTGATCATCCTCACGATCTGCG
>NZ_JACADT010001182.1:0-1561 GCF_013421635.1 Streptomyces sp. UH6
CAGGGTGCGGTAGCGGCCGGGCTCGGCCTCGGCCGTCGTGGCGTCGGCGGCGCCCGGCTTGGAGTCGTCGGCCTGCCCGCCCTCCGAGGGACCGCCGCTGCAGCCGGCCAGCACGGCCGCGAGCAGGGCGGCGGTGCCGATGGTGTACGCCTTCCGCGGCACGGTCGGGCTCCTCTCACGGGGGTTAATCGGTTGCCGGGGGGACGGGGGCCCGGCAGACAATGTGTATCGCACACGCCGCCGGGAACGCCGGTTCGCGGTCCCTTTCGTGACGTTGGTCATGATTCTCAGTTCTGTATGAGCTTGTCGGCTTCTGTGTGATTTCCGTTGTCGTTTTTGGGGGAGATGGTCGGTCATGTCGTACGTCGAGGTGCCGGGCGCCAAGGTGCCGATCCGCATGTGGACGGATCCGGCCTCGGTCGAGGACGTGGCCATGCGCCAGCTCCACAACGTCGCGACGCTCCCGTGGATCAAGGGCCTGGCCGTGATGCCGGACGTGCACTACGGCAAGGGCGCGACGGTCGGCTCGGTGATCGCCATGCAGGGCGCGGTCTGCCCGGCGGCGGTGGGCGTCGACATCGGCTGCGGGATGTCCGCGGTGAGGACGTCGCTGACCGCGAACGACCTGCCGGGGGACCTCTCGCGGCTGCGCTCGAAGATCGAGCAGGCCATTCCGGTGGGCCGGGGCATGCACGACACCCCGGTGGACCCGGGACGGATGCACGGCTTCGCCACCGCGGCCTGGGACGACCTGTGGGAGCGGTTCGACGGGATCGCCGAAGCGGTCAAGTTCCGTCAGGATCGCGCCTCCAAGCAGGCGGGAACGCTTGGAAGTGGAAACCACTTCATTGAGTTCTGTCTCGACACCGAGGGCTCGGTGTGGCTGATGCTGCACTCCGGGTCGCGGAACATCGGCAAGGAGCTCGCCGAGCACCACATCGGCGTCGCCCAGCGGCTGCCGCACAACCAGGGGCTGGTCGACCGCGACCTGGCGGTGTTCGTCGCGGACACGCCCCAGATGGCCGCCTACCAGAACGACCTGTACTGGGCGCAGGAGTACGCCAGGTTCAACCGGTCGATCATGATGGCGCTCTTCAAGGACGTGGTCCGCAAGGAGTTCAAGAAGGCCAAGGTGACCTTCGAACCCGAGATCAGCTGCCACCACAACTACGTCAGCCGTGAGCGGTACGAGGGGATGGACCTGCTGGTCACCCGGAAGGGCGCGATCAGCGCGCGGTCCGGCGAGTACGGGATCATCCCGGGCTCCATGGGCACCGGCTCGTACATCGTGAAGGGGCTGGGGAACGACAAGTCGTTCAACTCGGCGTCGCACGGCGCCGGCCGGCGGATGAGCCGGAACGCGGCCAAGCGGAGGTTCACGGCGGCGGACCTGGAGCGGCAGACGCAGGGCGTCGAGTGCCGCAAGGACTCCGGCGTGGTGGACGAGATCCCGGCGGCCTACAAGCCGATCGAGCAGGTCATCGACCAGCAGCGGGACCTGGTGGCCGTGGTGGCGCAGCTCAAGCAGGTCGTCTGCGTCAAGGGCTGACCGGGTGCCCGC
>NZ_JACADT010001183.1:0-1552 GCF_013421635.1 Streptomyces sp. UH6
TCCGCGCGGCACCGTGCGGGGCGCTCGGGTCGAAGGGGCGGCCCCCGCGCCGCAGCAGGTGGCCGGCGATCATGAGCAGGACGCCGAGCACCAGGAAGCCGGCGTCCCACCAGGCCTGGTGCTCCCCGGAGCGGACGTGGTGGATGCCGAGGATCTGATGGTTCAGCAGGCCCTCGACGATGTTGAACAGGCCCCAGCCGAACAGCACCCAGCCCCACAGCACCCGCGAGGTCCAGACCGCCCGCCGCTCGTGCGTCACCCGCCCGTAGAGGACGGCCAGGCCCGCCAGGACCAGGACCCAGCACAGCGCGTGGAAGAAACCGTCCCAGACCGTGTTCATCTCCAGACCGGGAACCGTCTTCGGGTCGTAGTACGTGACGCCGATGCGGTCGTGGTCGGTGCTGGTGAGCAGGTGGTGCCACTGGAGGATCTGGTGCAGGAGGATCCCGTCCACGAAGCCTCCGAGGCCCGCTCCCAGCAGAATCCCCGGCAGCCGGAGGCTGTTGGGTGTCGCGGCGTGCGGCCGCGCGTCGTCTTCCAGGGCCATGGGTGTGTTCCCGTCCGTTCCGTTCCGTTCCGTTCCGTCCTCCGGGCGTGACCGGCGCTCCGACACGGCTTCCCTCCCGGCCTCCTCCGAATCTCCCCCCGCGCCCGGTGACCCGGTCGGCCCAACTGGGCACGCGCCGGGGCGGAACCTGCGGTGAGAGTGGGTCCATGGCAGACAACGGTGAGCGGCGACGCGCCTCGGCCACGGCCACCCGGCGCGCACCGCGGGAACGCAAGGTGCGCACCGCGGCCGACGCGGCGCGGTGCGCCGCCGACGGCCTGGCGGAACTCGTCCATCACCCCCAGGAAGGCGTGTCGGCGGTCTGCCGGACCGAGGACGGCGGCTGGACCGTCGTGCTGGACGTGCTGGAACTGGCCCGCATCCCCGACACCACCAGCCTGCTCGCGTCCTACGAGGTGGAACTGGACGCCGGGGGCCGGATGCTCCAGTACTGCCGCACCGCTCGCTACCGGCGCGGGGGCGCCGACCAGTAGGCGGCCGTATCCCCTTCCGAGAGGAACGCCACATGACCGTCGTGACCCCGTCCCCGTACGCCGACGAACTCGCCTGTGTACCGCGCGCGGGCACCCTGTACGACGTCCTGGACCTGATCCTCGACCGCGGCATGGTCATCGACGTCTTCGTCCGCGTCTCCCTGGTGGGCATCGAGATCATAAAGATCGACGCCCGGATCGTCGTGGCGAGCGTCGACACCTACCTGCGGTTCGCCGAGGCCTGCAACCGGCTCGACCTGGAGCGCACCTCGCGCAGCAAGACCGTGCCGGAACTCTTCGGCGGCGGCGGGGCGGTGAGCAGGACAGCCGCGAAGGCGGGCGCGCGCAAGGCGGGACGGTCCCTCGGCGACAAGGTGCGCGGGGTCCTCGGAACCGACGGTGACCACGACCGGGACGACCGCGACGACCGCGACGCCGGGGACGCCGGGGACGAACTCGGCGAGGAGGAGTACGCGTACGAGGAGAGCCCCAGGCCGCAGCGGCGCCGCCG
>NZ_JACADT010001184.1:0-1549 GCF_013421635.1 Streptomyces sp. UH6
GAGTCCTTCCGCCCGCTCCGGCGCCTCCGCGGGCCTGCCGGTGAGCAACAGGTAGAGGCTCGACCCGATGAGGGCCCCGACGACGGCGTCCACGTCCGTGTCGGGGCGCAGTTCGCCGGTCTCGACGCCCGTGCGCAGCAGGCCGGCGATGACGGCGTGCTGGTGCCGGGTGTTGGCGTGGTACAGGGACTCGGCGTCCTGGGGGCTCTCCGCGGCCGCCGCCGTGAGGGCGAGGACCAGCGCGGCGTTGTGGGGGTCGGTGACCGTCCTCGCGTGCGCCCTGAACCACGTCACCAGGGTCCGCACGACCTGCCCCGGGGCGGGGGAGGGGAACTCCCCGTCCGGGACGACCGCGAGCGAGGCGCGCCGGGTGACGTCCGCGACCAGCGCCGCCTTCGACGGCCAGCGGCGGTACACGGTGGGCTTCCCGACGCCCGCCTCCGCCGCGATCCGCTCCATCGACAGCCGGGCGTAGCCGTCGCGGAGGAGCAGGTCGCGCGCGGCGTCCAGGATCGCCTCGTCCGTGCCCGTGCCGCGGGGCCTGCCGCGTCGCCGTTCCGGTGCCATGCGGGTCATTCTACGAGCGGTAAAATACTTAACGAAACGAATCGTAACGTTAATGGAGATGCGTATGAGCGGCAGCAACGTGATCGTCGTCATCGGCGTCGGCGGCATGGGTCAGGCCATCGCCCGTCGGCAGGGCGCCGGCGGGACCCTGATGCTCGCGGACTTCGACGAGAAGACGCTGGGGGCCGTGGGCGAGGAGCTGCGGGGGCAGGGCCACTCGGTGGTCACCCACGCCGTGGACGTCTCCTCGCGCGCCTCCGTCGCCGCACTCGCGGACGTCGCCGCGGGTCTCGGGCGGGTCACCCAGGTCGTCCACACGGCGGGCCTCTCCCCGGTGCAGGCCCCCGCGAGGGCGATCCTCGCGGTGGACCTGCTGGGCACCGCCGTGGTGCTCGAGGAGTTCGGCCGGGTCGTCGCACCCGGCGGCGCCGGAGTGGTGATCGCCAGCATGGCCGGGCACATGCTGCCGCCCGGTGCGCTGACCGCCGAGATGGAGCAGGCGCTGGCCCACACGCCCGCCGACGAACTGCTCGCGCTGCCCTTCCTGGACGCCGACGCCCTCGGCGCGCAGGGCGCCTATCCGCTGTCGAAGTACGCCAACCGCCTCCGCGTCCACGCCGCGTCCACGGAATGGGGCAGGCGCGGGGCGCGCGTCAACTCCATCAGCCCCGGCGTCATCTCGACGCCGATGGGCCGGCAGGAGCTCTCCGGGGAGAGCGGGCGGCACATGAGGGCCATGGTCGAGGCCTCCGGCACCGGCCGGCTGGGCACGCCGGACGACATCGCGGCCGCCGCGGCCTTCCTGCTCGGCCCGGAGGCCACCTTCGTCACCGGCACCGACCTCCTCGTCGACGGAGGCGTCGTCGCCGCGCTGCGCTCCGGCCGCCTCGCCTCCGGCGCCTGACACGCCGGGAGGACGACGTGAGGGAGGGCCGGCCCGGGGATCCCGGGCCGGCCCTCCCTCACTGTTCGCGGCGTCCTG
>NZ_JACADT010001185.1:0-1549 GCF_013421635.1 Streptomyces sp. UH6
CGCCCGCCCGCCGGAACGCGGCCCGCGCCTCGTTGCGCCGCTCCTCCCCCACCGCGCGCCCGAAGGCCACCGCGCCGTAGGCGCGCAGCTCCTCGGGCGGGATCCCGGAGGGGTCGTGGGTGATGTCGGCTCCTATGCCGATGGAGCGGAGCGCGGCGGCCAGCTTGTTGAGCACGGCGGCCCGCGCGCCGATCAGCAGCACCCGGCGGCCGTCCTCCCGCGCGTCCGGGGCGTGCTCCAGCAGGCCGGTCAGCGCACGGCGGTACCCGTCGCCGCGGAACCGGAAGGGGCCGAGACCGTGGTAGCCGTTGAGGCGCATGTCGGGGTGGTCGTCGGTCTGCCAGGCGAAGTCGCGCCACACGTAGTCCTCGCCGTCCCGCTCGATGACCGCGGTGACCGCGCCGCAGGCCAGGTCGGCGCATTCGGGGCAGCCGTAGACGAGGTACCGGCCACCGGGCAGCGGCGCCGGCGCCTCCAGCAGCAGGGCGCGCACCTGTTCGGCGAAGATGGCCGGCGGCACGTCGGAGGCGAGGGGCGACACCGCGTCCAGGTCGGCGAGGCGGAAGAGGAGCGGACGCCCGTCGACCACGAAGTCGGTGAACTCACGGTGGGTGATGTGGGCCCCGCCCGCGAGGACCGCGCCCGCGCGGGTCGCCGGGGCGAGGGCGAAGGAGGCGTGGGTCGCGTGCTCGGCAGCCATGCTCCGAGTATTCCCACAGTGCGGGCGCTCTGTTCCCGGTGCCGGGCATTCCGTTACGGTCCGCGGATGGAACAGCATCGGCCCTGTGAAGTGATCGTCGTGGGCGGCGGAGTCATCGGTCTGACCACGGCCGTGGTCCTCGCCGAGAGCGGACGGCGGGTCCGGATCTGGTCACGCGAGCCCGCCGAGCGGACCACCTCGGAGGTGGCGGGCGGTCTGTGGTGGCCGTACCGGATCGAACCGGAGGAACGGGTCGGCGAGTGGTCGCTGGCCTCCTACGAGGTGTACGCCGCGCTGGCCGCCACCCGGTCCGAGGAGACCGGTGTGCGGATGGTGGCGGGGGTGCACGGCGGCGCGTCCCTCGAGGGGCTCGGCGGGTGGGCCGCGAAGGTGCCGGGGCTGCGGGCGGCGACGTCCGAGGAGTGTCCGGGCGGCGGCCTGTGGGCACGGGTGCCGCTGATCGACATGCGGGTCCACCTGCCCTGGCTGCGGGAACGTTTCCTCGCGGCGGGGGGCGTGGTCGAGGAGCGTACGGTCTCCTCGCTGGACGAGGCGGCCGCCGAGGCGCCGGCCGTGGTCAACGCGACCGGGCTGGGGGCCCGGGAGCTGGTGCCGGACGACTCGGTGCACCCGGTGCGCGGGCAGCTGGTCGTGGTGGAGAACCCGGGGGTGGACACCTGGCTGACCTCGGTCGTCGGCGGCACGGACGACGGGGCGCACTCCACCTACTTCCTGCCGCAGCCGGGGCGGCTGCTGCTGGGCGGGACGGCCGAGGTGGGCGCGTGGTCCACCGAGCCGGACCCCGCGGTCGCCGAGGCGATCGTGGCTCGGTGCGCGGCGGTCCGGCCG
>NZ_JACADT010001186.1:0-1547 GCF_013421635.1 Streptomyces sp. UH6
GTCCCCGGCGGCCAGCTCCACCACCACGTCCACGGGCCGCCCGCCCACCTCGCCCAGGGCGGCGCTCATGAGCTCCACACCGCGTACCGAGTCGGCGTAGCAGATGATCCGGAAGGCCGGGTCGGCGTTCAGCTCGGACGCGATCCAGCGCAGGGCGGCCGGGTCGACCAGTTCGTTGGCGAGGAAGATCCGCCGCACTCCGAAGGCCCGCGCCACCCGCACCTGGTGCGGCACGGCCAGGGTGATGCCCCAGGCGCCGTGGTCCAGCTGGTCCTGGAACAGGCGCGGGGCCATCGTCGTCTTGCCGTGCGGGGCGAACGCCAGCCCGTGACGCTCGGTGTACGCCTCCATCAGCCGCAGGTTGTGCCGCAGCCGCTCCGCGGAGAGGGTCAGCACCGGGGTGGTGAAGCCGCCGGTGAACAGGTTCCGCCGCTGGGCGGCCAGTTCGCCCACGGTCAGGCCGTCGGCGTCCGTCGGCAGACCCTTGAACCGGTGGTCGATCCGCTCCCCGGCGAGACGGTTGACGGCATCCGCGGACATTCGGCCTCCTGTGCGCTGCGTGATCCGGGCTGCTTCACTCTCCCATGTCGTGCTGTTCCCGGGCACGGCCGCCGTCCACGACCAACCGGAGTGTTCACCCATGACGCAGAAGACCGCACTGACCCCCAGCACCCACACCACCCCGCCCGCGGCCTTCTCGCACGGGCTGCGCAAGGGGAACATCCTCCAGGTGGCCGGCCAGGTGGGCTTCCTGCCCGCCGAGGAGGGCAAGCCGGCCACGCCGGCCGGGCCGACGCTGCGCGAGCAGACGCTGCAGACCCTCGCCAACGTCAAGGCCGTGCTCGACGAGGGCGGCGCGCACTGGGACGACGTGATGATGCTCCGCGTCTACCTCACCGACGTGGACCACTTCGCCGAGCTGAACGAGATCTGGAACGCCTACTTCGCCGAGCACCTGACCCAGCCCCCGGCCTGCCGCACCACCGTCTACGTGGGGCTCCCGCCGGGCCTGCTGATCGAGATCGACGCGCTCGCCGTCCTGGACTGACGGACGGTCCGGTCTCCGCCGGGCCACGCCGACGTGGCCCGGCGGAGACGGCTCCTTCGCGAGGACGCCTCCATGATGGCCCCCATGTTCCCCCGGGCGTCCGCGCGCAGGAGGACCGGCACTCGACGTCCCCCGACACCCGGCGAGCGCGGCCGGGGCCCATCCTGTCGCCTCGTCACGTTGACCACGTGCCCCCGTCCCCTCACTGGACAATCTCCGGTCAACGTGAGATCAAAGCCAGCATCGCCGAGTGGCCGGGGGGTCGCACACGTCATGGGACGCCGGGAGAAGCCGATCGAGCCCGGACAGGGGGAGGTGGCCGAGTTCGCGGCCGACCTCCGCACGCTCCGGCGGCGCACCGGCGGCGTGCCGTACCGCGAACTCGCCTCCCGGGTTCCCTACTCGGCGTCGAGTCTCTCCGCCGCGGCCTCCGGGCACCGGCTGCCGGCCTGGCCGGTGGTCGCCGCCTACCTGGAGGCCTGCGGGGCGAGCAACGCGG
>NZ_JACADT010001187.1:0-1547 GCF_013421635.1 Streptomyces sp. UH6
GGGAGACGGGACGCCCCAGCCGCTCGGCCATCGTGTCGAGCCGCCGCCAGGGGACGGCCTCCTCGCGGAGCGCGGGACCCGCCGCGGCGGGCAGCCGCTCCAGTCCGCCCGGCGTGTCGTCGGTCGCCTGCGAGACGCTGATGACCGTCGCCGCGCCGGTGAGCGCGAGTGCCGCACCGCCCAACAGGGCACGCAGCGCAACACCCCTTCTGCGCCTGCGATGTCTGCCCCGGGCCATGGGGTCCTCCCGCGTCCTCGCCGTCTTCGCCGTAACACTGCGCCCCGGCAACGGACTTCGGGCCGCCGTGGGGCAGAGGAGTTGTCCGTGGATGGTACGGCAGTTACGGCCGAGCCGGTCGACAACCCGGTGAACGCGGATACGTGACCGCCGCCCACCACCCGGTGCATACCCACGAGGCGGGGAGGATCCACATGATCCGCCCTGCCCCTGCCGCGCGGGCCGGCGCGCACCTCCCGCAACCGGGCGGCGTTCGCGAAGAAGGTGTGAGGCCGCCGTCCTGACATCTCCTCGGGTGAACACCGGCAACACGCCCCTGCGCACGCGCGTCGGTGACCACACTGGTCTCCGTGGGCGACGGGGCGTGGTGACGGCCCGTCGGCGCGTCACGTCGACGAGGCAACGGGGAGCTGGGCATGCGCAGGCGGATCTCGAACGACGGCTCGGCGGCGGGGGCGGAGGAGGCCACCGTCGTCCTGCCGGCCACCATCGGTCCGTACGTGGTGATGCGGGAACTCGGCAGCGGGGGCATGGGCGTGGTCTCGCTGTGCCGGACGGCCTCCGGGCGGCTGGTCGCCGTGAAGCAGGTGCGCGAGGAGTACGCGGACGACCCGGCCTTCCGCAGCCGCTTCCGGCGCGAGGTGGCCGCGGCCCGGCGGGTCAGCGGCGTCTACACGGTGCCGGTGCTGGACGCCGACACGGAGGCCGCCCTGCCCTGGATCGCCACCGTCTACCTCCCGGCGCCGTCGCTGGACCGGGCCGTCGCGATCTGCGGGAGTTTCCGGGAGCCGGCCCTCCGGGCCCTGGGCGCGGGACTCGCGGAGGCCTTGCAGGCCGTGCACGCGGAGGGCCTGGTGCACCGCGACGTCAAGCCCGGCAACGTCCTGCTCTCCGCGGAGGGCCCCCGGGTGATCGACTTCGGCATCAGCCGGGCGCTGAACTCCGCCGCGACCCGCATCACCGGAACCGGCACCGTCATCGGCTCCCCCGCCTTCATGGCGCCGGAGCAGATCTCCTCCTCCCACGACACGGGGCCGGAGGCGGACGTGTTCTCGCTGGCCGGCGCCCTGGTCTACGCGGCCTGCGGCGAGGGGCCCTTCGGGCAGGGGGACGAGGGGACGGTGCTGCACCGGGTGCTCGCCGCGGAGCCCGATCTGCACGGAGTGCCCGAGGCCCTGCACCCGCTGCTGTCGCGGTGCCTGGACAAGAGGCCGTCGCGGCGGCCCGGCCCGGCGGAGATCCTGGCCGAGCTGAGTCCCTCCGACCCGGACGCCCTCCTCGTGCCCGCCCTGCGCGCCGAGCTGGCGCG
>NZ_JACADT010001188.1:0-1546 GCF_013421635.1 Streptomyces sp. UH6
GACTACCAGCTGCGCGGCCTCGCCTGGCTCGACCTGATGACCTCGCTCGGCCTCGGCGGCTGCCTCGCCGACGACATGGGCCTCGGCAAGACCATCACCTTGATCGCGCTCCACCTGCGGCGCGCGGAGCGGGATCCCGCCGGGCGGCCCACGCTCGTGGTCTGCCCCGCCTCCCTGCTCGGCAACTGGCAGCGCGAGATCCAGCGGTTCGCCCCCGGCGTGCCGGTACGCCGCTTCCACGGCGCCGGCCGGACCCTCGGCGGCCTCGACGGCGGATTCGTCCTCACCACCTACGGCACGATGCGCTCCGCCGCCGAGGAACTCGGCGGCATCGCGTGGGGGATGGTCGTCGCCGACGAGGCGCAGCACGTCAAGAACCCCTACTCGGCCACCGCCCGCGCCCTGCGGACCATCCCCACCCCCGCCCGGGTCGCGCTCACCGGCACCCCCGTGGAGAACAACCTCTCCGAACTGTGGGCCCTCCTGGACTGGACCACACCCGGACTGCTCGGCCCCTTGAAGTCCTTCCGTGCCCGGCACGCCCGTGCGGTCGAGGGCGGCGAGGACCCGGAGGCCGCCGAGCGGCTCGCCCGGCTGGTCCGCCCCTTCCTGCTGCGCCGCCGCAAGTCCGACCCGGGCATCGTGCCGGAGCTTCCGCCCAAGACGGAGACGGACCGCCCGGTGCCGCTGACCCGCGAGCAGGCGTCGCTCTACGAGGCGGTGGTCCGCGAGTCCATGCTGATCATCGAGGGCAGCGAGGGGATCGCCCGTCGTGGTCTGGTGCTGAAGCTGCTGACCTCCCTCAAGCAGATCTGCGACCATCCCGCGCTCTTCCTCAAGGAGGGCTTCTCCCCGGACCGCGCCCGCGCCGACCGCTCCGGAAAGCTCACCCTGCTGGACGAGCTGCTGGACACGGTCCTCGCCGAGGACGGGTCGATGCTGGTCTTCACCCAGTACGTCGGCATGGCCCGCCTGATCACCGCCCACCTCGCCACCCGCTCGGTCCCCGCCGAGATGCTCCACGGGGGCACGCCCGTCGCCGAGCGGGAGCGCATGGTGGACCGCTTCCAGGACGGTGCGACGCCGGTGCTGGTGCTCTCCCTCAAGGCGGCCGGCACCGGCCTCAACCTGACCCGGGCCGGGCATGTGGTGCACTTCGACCGCTGGTGGAACCCGGCGGTGGAGGAACAGGCCACCGACCGCGCCTACCGCATCGGCCAGACTCAGCCGGTGCAGGTGCACCGGCTGATCACCGAGGGCACGGTGGAGGACCGTATCGCCGAGATGCTTCAGGCGAAGCGGGCGCTGGCCGACGCGATCCTCGGCTCCGGCGAGGCGGCGCTCACCGAACTCACCGATCGTGAACTCACCGACCTCGTCTCCCTGCGGAGGCCCGCATGACACCCCCGCACGGCTCCGGACCGGACCCTCGGGACACGGACGCCGCGGTTCCGGGCATCGCGGTTCCGGGTGAGCCCCGTGAGCCGGGTGCGTCGGGTGCGCCGGGCGCGGAATGGCCGCGCGTGGAGGTCCCGGGACCTGACGG
>NZ_JACADT010001189.1:0-1511 GCF_013421635.1 Streptomyces sp. UH6
GCCGGCCCGCCACCGTTCGGCCCGCCACTGTTCGGCCTGCCACCGTTCGGCCCGCTCCCGTCGGGCTTGCCGTGCCGGCGCGTTCCGTCCGGGCTCGCGTCGCGCTCACCGGGCAGGGGCGGGCGCGTGGTGTGTCCCGGCGGGAAAAAGGCGACGCCGCGTTCCGGGGAACGCGGCGTCGTCAGGAGGCGGGGAGCGCGGTCAGAGGCGCTCGATGACGTAGTCGACGCAGGCCGTGAGGGCGGCCACGTCCGCGGGGTCGACCGCGGGGAACATGGCGACCCGCAGCTGGTTGCGCCCCAGCTTCCGGTACGGCTCCGTGTCGACGATCCCGTTCGCCCGCAGCGCCTTGGCGACGGCGGCCGCGTCGATCTGCTCGGCGAAGTCGATCGTGCCGATGACCTGCGACCGCTTCGCCGCGTCGGTGACGAACGGCGTCGCGTACGGGGAGGCGTCCGCCCAGCCGTACAGCGTCCGCGAGGACTCCGCCGTGCGGGAGACCGCCCAGTCCAGGCCACCCTGGCCGTTGATCCACTCCAGCTGCTCGTTCAGCAGGAAGAGCGTGGACAGCGCCGGCGTGTTGTAGGTCTGGTTCTTGCGGGAGTTGTCGATCGCCGTCGGCAGCGAGAAGAACTCCGGGATGTGACGGCCGGACGCGTGGATCCGCTCGGCGCGCTCGACCGCGGCCGGGGAGAACACGCCGATCCACAGACCGCCGTCCGCGGCGAAGGACTTCTGCGGGGCGAAGTAGTAGACGTCCGACTCGGTGATGTCGACCGGCAGGCCGCCCGCGCCGCTGGTCGCGTCGACCAGCACGAGCGCGCCGTCGTCCGCGCCGTCGACGCGGCGGATCGGCATGGCGACACCGGTGGAGGTCTCGTTGTGGGTGAGGGCGTAGACGTCGACACCGCCCTCGGCCTTGGCCTCGGGGTGGTCGCCCGGGTCCGCGGAGACCAGCGTGGGGTCGCCGAGCCAGGGGGCGAGCTTGGCGGCCTTGGCGAACTTGGAGGAGAACTCGCCGAAGGTCAGGTGCTGCGAGCGGTTCTCGATCAGGCCGTGCGTCGCGACGTCCCAGAACGCGGTGGAGCCGCCGTTGCCCAGGACCACCTCGTAGCCCTCGGGCAGGGAGAACAGCTCGCGGATGCCTTCCCGCACCGTGCCGACCAGGTTCTTGACCGGGGCCTGGCGGTGGGACGTGCCGAGCAGAGAGGTGCCGGTCGCGGCGAGGGCGTTCAGCGCCTCCGTCCGCACCTTGGAGGGGCCAGCGCCGAAACGTCCGTCGGCGGGCTTGATGTCAGCGGGAATCTGGATCTCAGCCACGAGCGCGAGCGTAGCCGTTCGCGAAACCCGGACGAAACGTGGTCCGGCGGCTGAGACGACGTGTCCGCCACTGCGCCGCCCGCCCCGGCGGCGGCCGCTGCGGGCATGCTGGGACGATGCGCGATCGGGAATCGGCACCACGGGAATCCGCACCGCTCGAGGCGTCGCCGCGGCAGGCTTTTCTACTGCTG
>NZ_JACADT010000119.1:0-9626 GCF_013421635.1 Streptomyces sp. UH6
TCCAGGGCGCGCAGGCCCAGCGCCAGCGAGAGCGGCGCGGTCACGAGGACGGCGAGCACGGCCATGAGCCGGATCACCGAGGGGTCGGTCGGCATGGCCGGACCGTACAAGGGGGCCGCCGCACGGCGGCGGACGCCGCGGCAAAGACCCGGCGAACATCCGATGACCAGACCGGAGCGCACTCTTCCCGGACGCATGGCCGAACATCTGCGCTAGATTTTGCCTCTCCTTGACCGCTGATCATTCACCCCTGGAGCCGACCTCCATGAACGACATCCTCGACGGCCTCGGCCGGGCCACCGCCTACGGCGCCCTGGGCGTGGTCCTGCTGATCCTCGGCATCTTCCTGATCGACGCGCTGACGCCCGGCAAGCTGGGGCAGCAGATCTGGCAGCAGCGCAACCGCAACGCCGCCGTGCTGCTCAGCTCGGCCCTCCTGGGCATCGGCGGGATCGTCTTCACGTCGATCTGGACCACCTACGACGACTTCGGCAAGGGCCTGGTGTCGACCGCGGTCTTCGGCCTGCTGGGGCTGGTGATGATGGCCGTGGCCTTCCTGGTGGTGGACCTGGTCACCCCGGGCAAGCTGGGCGCCACGCTGGTGGATCCCGAGCCGCACCCCGCCGTGTGGGTGACCGCCTCCTGCAACCTGGCGGTGGCCGCGATCGTCTCCGCGTCCATCGCCTGAGTCCGGGCCGCGCCGTCCGCGGCCCTGCATGGCCCGCCCGGGCCGCCGTCGGGGCCGGGCCTGCCCGCGTGCCACCCGCGCGGGCGGGCCCCGGGGCCGCCGGCCTCCCCGTTTCCGCCGTTAACTTCCAGGGCCCTCACGACGCGTTTCGGACCGCGGCGAACATCCGTCACGTCCGCCCCATTGACGCTGGGTCAGATCGTGCATGACCATGACCGGCTACCGGAGTTGGGAGCGCTCCCAATCCGGTTGGGCACACCCGTGACCACCCGCACCGCGACCGAGGAGCCCCGGACGTGAAACGACGCAGAACCACCTTGCTCGGTGTGACGGCCCTGTTGGCGGCCGCCCTGGCCCTGCCCGCCGGCCCGGCGGGCGCCGACGAGGTCGAGCTGATCAGGAACGGCACCTTCGACTCCTCCACCGATCCCTGGTGGAGCAGCGCGGGTGTCACCACCGCCCTCGAGGACGGTGAGCTGTGCGCCGCGATACCCGGCGGCACCGCCAACCGCTGGGACGCCATCGTCGGCCACAACGACCTGACCCTCCAGGCGGGCCAGACCTACCGGCTGTCCTTCTCGGCCACCGGCACCCCGGCCGACCACGTGGTACGGGCCGTGGTGGGCCTGGCCGTGGATCCCTACGACACCTACTTCGAGGTCAGCCCGCAGCTGAGCGTCTCGGGCAACGCGTACACGTACACCTTCACCGCCCCGGCCGACACGTCGCAGGCCCAGGTCGCCTTCCAGGCCGGCGGCAGCGCCGACGCGTGGCGGATGTGCCTGGACGACATCTCGCTCGTCGGGGGCGTGCCGCCCGAGCAGTACGAGCCGGACACCGGGCCGCGGGTCCGGGTGAACCAGGTCGCCTACCTCCCCAAGGGGCCGAAGAACGCGACGCTGGTCACCGAGGCGGCCGGCGCTCTGCCGTGGGAGCTGCGGAAGGCCGACGGCGTCACGGTGGCCCGCGGCAGGACCGTGCCGCGCGGCACCGACACCTCCTCGGGGCAGAACGTCCACTCGGTGGACTTCGGCTCCTACCGCGGCACCGGCAAGGGCTTCGTGCTGGTCGCCGACGGCGAGACCAGCCGCCCCTTCGACATCTCCGCCGAGGCCTACGAGCGGCTCCGGCTGGACTCCCTGAAGTTCTACTACACCCAGCGCAGCGGCCAGGAGATCCGCGACGACCTGCGCCCGGGCTACGGCCGCCCGGCGGGCCACGTCGGTGAGGCGCCCAACCAGGGCGACTCCTCCGTGCCCTGCCAGCCGGGCGTGTGCGACTACTCCCTGGACGTCACCGGCGGCTGGTACGACGCCGGCGACCACGGCAAGTACGTCGTCAACGGCGGCATCTCCACCTGGGAGCTGCTGCGTACCTACGAGCGCTCGCTGTACGCGCCGACCGGCAGCCCGGGCGCCCTGCGCGACGGGAGCCTGCGCGTCCCGGAGTCCGGCAACAAGGTGCCGGACGTCCTGGACGAGGCGCGCTGGGAGCTGGAGTTCCTGCTGAAGATGCAGGTGCCGGACGGGCAGCCGCTGGCCGGCATGGCGCACCACAAGATCCACGACTCGGAGTGGACCGGACTGCCGCTGCTGCCGCACCTCGACCCGAAGAAGCGTGAGCTGCACCCGCCGACCACCACGGCCACCCTGAACCTGGCGGCCACCGCGGCGCAGGCGGCCCGCCTCTACAAGCCGTACGACCGGGCGTTCGCGAAGGAGGCCCTGAACTCCGCCCGCACCGCCTGGCGGGCCGCCCTCGCCCACCCGGACGTCCTGCCGGACCCCGACGACGGCATCGGCGGCGGCGCCTACCCGGACACCGACGCCTCCGACGAGTTCTACTGGGCGGCCGCGCAGCTCTACCTGACCACGGGTGACGCCGAGTTCGAGCGGTTCATCCTCAAGTCCCCCGTGCACACGGCGGACATCTGGAACCCGCTCGGTTTCGACTGGCAGCGCACCGCGGCGGCCGGCCGGCTGGACCTGGCCACCGTGCCGAACCGGCTCCCCGGCCTGCGGTCCGTGCGCGCGTCCGTGGTCAAGGGCGCCGAGAAGTACCTGACCACCCTGCGCGAGCACCCCTACGGCATGCCGTACGCCCCGAAGGACAACGTCTACGACTGGGGCTCCAACGCGCAGATCCTCAACAACGCCCATGTGATCGCCACCGCCTACGACCTGACCGGTGACCGGCGGTACCGGGACGGGGCGCTGCAGAGCCTGGACTACATCCTGGGCCGCAACGCGCTGAACATCTCGTACGTGACCGGCTACGGCGACGTCACCTCGGTGAACCAGCACAGCCGGTGGTACGCCCACCAGCTGGAGCCGAGCCTGCCCAACCCGCCGGCGGGCACGCTCTCCGGCGGCCCGAACTCCAGCATCCAGGACCCGGTGGCGCAGAGCCTGCTGCGGGGCTGCACGGGTCAGTTCTGCTACGTGGACGACATCCAGTCGTGGTCCACCAACGAGCTGACGATCAACTGGAACGCGGCCCTCGCCTGGATGGCGTCGTTCGCGGCGGACCAGGGGTAGTCGCCGGACGGCACCACGGTTCCCGGTGCGCCGGGCGGGAGGAGGTCCCCGCCCGGCGCACCGGGGCGTCCGGCGGCGGCCGCCGGGCCGGCCGCCTGAGTGTTCAGCGGGCGGCCCCCGCGAAGGGGACCTCCAGGGCCGGCTGCCCGGTGGTCACCTCGCCGGCCGGGTGCGTCCACAGCCCGCGGGAGGCGAGACGGGGCAGGACGCCCTCGCCGAACCAGTAGGCCTCCTCCAGGTGCGGGTACCCGGAGAGGACGAACTCCTCGATGCCGAGGGCGTGGTACTCCTCGATCCGGTCCGCGACCTCCTCGTGGCTGCCCACCAGCGCGGTGCCGGCGCCGCCGCGGACCAGGCCGATGCCGGCCCAGAGGTTCGGGTGGATCTCCAGGCCGTCGGTGCCGCCGCCGTGCAGCTCCAGCATGCGGCGCTGCCCTTCCGACTCGCTGCGGGCGAGCCCTTCCTGCACCGCCCGCACCGTCTCCGGGGCGAACCCCTCCAGCAGCCTCCGCGCCTCGGCCCAGGCCAGGTCCGGGGTGTCGCGGGTGATGACGTGCAGCCGGATGCCGAACCGGACCCGGCGGCCGCGCGCCTCGGCGAGCGCCCGGACCCGGGCGATCTTTTCGGCGACCGCGGCGGGCGGTTCGCCCCAGGTGAGGTAGACGTCGACGTGCCGTGCGGCCACCTCCAGGGCGAGCGGCGAGGATCCGCCGAAGTAGACCGGCGGCACCGTCCCGGGCAGCCGGTTCAGCTCGGCCTCCTCGACCCGCAGGTGCTTCCCGGTCCGGGTGACCCGCTCCCCCGCCCAGAGCCCGCGGACGATGTCCAGGAACTCGTCGGTGCGTTCGTAGCGCCCGTCCTTGTCCAGGAAGTCGCCGTAGGCGCGCTGCTCCCGGCTCTCACCGCCGGTCACCACGTTGACCAGCAGCCGCCCGCCGGTGTGCCGTTGATAGGTGGAGGCCATCTGGGCGGCGAGGGTGGGTGAGACCGCGTCGGGCCGGAAGGCGACGAGGAACTTGAGCCGCTCGGTGCGCTGACTCACCATGGCGGTGGTCAGCCAGGCGTCCTCGCACCAGGCGCCGGTGGGGGTGAGCGCGCCGGTGAAGCCGAGGTCCTCGGCCGCGCGGGCGATCTGGGACAGGTAGCCGACGGTGGGCGGCCGGTCGCCTCCGGCCGCGCCGGGGCGGACACCGTGGCCGCCGCCGACGACGTGGCGGCTGTCGCCGCTGGTGGGCAGGAACCAGTGGAAGGTGAGGTTCACCGGAGGGTACGCCTTTCGGTGGGTGCGGTGGACACGGAACGGGCGGCGGACGCGCAGAGGGTGACGGACGCGGGGAGGACGGCGGACGCGGGGAGGGCGACGGGCGCGCCCGTGACGGGCGCCCCGGTGAGGACCGGCCGGGTGGCGGGACGCCCTTCGCTCATGCGGCGACCGCGCGCACGACCGCGCGGCGGGTGCGCTCCTGGAGGGCGGCGGAGAACTGGTCGACCACTCCTTCCAGCGCCCTGGCGGTGTGCTCGGCGACGGTCACCGTGCCGTCCTCGGCCACGGTGATGTCCTTGTCGAGGGTGAACCAGCCCTGCACGATGTGGCCGGCGCCCATGGAGCTCAGCACCGGACGGAGCGCGTAGTCGATGGCGAGGACGTGCGCGGTGGAGCCGCCGGTGGCCAGCGGCAGCACCGTCTTGTCCGCCAGCGCGTACTGCGGAAGCAGGTCCAGCAGCGACTTCAGCAGACCCGAGTAGGCCGCCTTGTAGACGGGGGTGCCGATCACCACGCCGTCCGCCTCGGCCACCAGGGAGGTGGCGGAGACGATCGCGGGATGCGTGAAGTCGGCGCCCAGCAGCGCCTCGGCGGGCAGGGTGCGGACGTCCAGGGGGACCACCCGGTGGCCCTGGCCGGTCAGCCGGGCGTCGAGGTGGCGCAGCAGGCGCGCGGTGCGGGAGGTCGGGGACGGGCTGCCGGAGAGGGAGAGGACGGTGGCCATGAGGTGTGCCTCCTGGGAGTGGGGCGGTGGTCTGCGGGACGGGCCGGCGCGCACGGGTCCGCCCGTGGTCCCGCGCACTGCCCGCCGGGCGGGCGCGGTCGCGGCACGGAACGGACCAGGGCCGGACGGACCGGAAACGGACGGACCGGAACGGACGCCGGAACGGACTCGGGTCGGGAGAGCCCCGGAACGGGGAGAAGCACGGACCTGTCCTCGCCGGGACGCGCGGCGGGCGGCGGGCGGGATCGGGACCCGCCGGCCGCGACCGGGCAGGTGGCCGGCCCGGCTACCGTCCGGTGGCCGTCCGGTCACCGCTCGGCGGCGGTGCCGGGGTCCGCCGGTGCGGCGGAGAGGAAGGACCGACCGGTGGGAGAACCGGTGTCAGACCACGCGACAGAGCGCTGCGGCGACACGGACCAGGTCGACGCAGCGGCGACAGGTGAGCATCGGGCGCGGCATGCTCCGATGCAAACACGGCGGTTTCACGGACGTCAACGCGTGGCCGCCATGCGAGACGCCGCGCCGGCCGCGTCAGCAGGCACAATGGGCAGCCGTACAGGCCGAGTCGGGCGAAGGAGCGTGCCCACATGTCCATGGTCGGCAACCTGCGCAAGGTGGCGCGGCTGGCGCGGCGCAGCCGGCGGGTGGACCTCAACCACCCCGCGCGCTCGCCCCTCGGCTCCACGGTGGTGAACTGCGTCGTCTACCGCGACGGCGTCCGGCAGGACGGTCCCGGCAGCGTCGACGAGGCGGTCCGCCTCGCGCGCAGGCACCGCGACGGCTTCGTCTGGCTGGGCCTGCACGAGCCGGACGCCGAGCAGTTCACCGACGTCGCCGAGTTGTTCGGGCTCCACCCGCTGGCGGTGGAGGACGCAGTCCACGCCCATCAGCGGCCCAAGGTGGAGCAGTACGGCGACGTCCTGTTCTCGGTCTTCAAGACGGTCACCTTCGTCGAGCACGCCGAACTGACCGCGACCAGCGAGGTCGTGGACACCGGCGAGATCATGGTCTTCACCGGTCCCCGCTTCGTGGTCACCGTCCGCCACGGCAGCCACGGTTCGCTGGGCCCGCTGCGTGAGCAACTCGAGTCCCTGCCAAGCCATTTGGCCGAGGGCCCCTCGGCGGTGCTGCACGCGGTCGCCGACCATGTCGTCGACGAGTACCTCACGGTGGCGGCGGCCCTCCAGGACGACATGGAGGCCGTCGAGACGCAGGTCTTCTCGCCGGACAACCGCACCGCCGACCCCGGCCGGATCTACCAGCTCAAGCGCGAACTCCTGGAGTTCAAGCGGGCGGCCGTGCCGCTCGCGCAGCCGCTGGCCCGGCTGGCGGCCGATCCGGCAGCACCGGTCACCGAGGAGATACGGGCCTACTTCCGCGACGTGGCCGACCATCTGGCGCGGGTCACCGAACAGATCACCGCCTTCGACGCCCTGCTGGACTCGGTGCTGCAGGCCCACCTCGCCCAGGTGACGGTCGCCCAGAACGAGGACATGCGGAAGATCACCGCATGGGCGGCGATCATCGCCGTCCCCACCATGGTGTGCGGCGTCTACGGGATGAACTTCGAGCACATGCCCGAGCTGGGCTGGCGCTACGGATACGCCTACGCCCTCGGCCTGATCGTGGTCGCCTGCTTCTTCATCCACCGGGGTTTCAAGCGCAACGGCTGGCTGTGACGGCGCGCAGGGCGCATAGTCGGATGACCCCCGGCCGCAGCGGGGTGTGACGAAGCGGGAGTGACGAAGCGGGAGTGACGCAGTGAGCCCCACCGAGACGCCTGTCGAGCAGTTGGACGTCCTTGTCGTCGGAGCCGGCGTGTCCGGGATCGGCGCCGGGCGGTATCTGAAGACCGAACACCCGGCGAAGTCCTTCGCCGTCCTCGAGGGACGTGGCGCCCCGGGCGGCACCTGGGACCTGTTCCGCTACCCGGGCATCCGCTCCGACTCCGACCTGCACACCTTCGGCTACGCGTTCAAGCCGTGGCGGGACCGGCAGGCCATCGCCGACGCGCCGCGGATTCTGGCGTACCTGCGCGAGACGGTGGAGGAGAACGGGCTCGACGCCCACATCCGGTACCACCACCGCGTCGTCGCCCTCTCCTGGTCGAGCGCGGAGGCCCGCTGGCTGGCCGAGGTGGAGCGCACCGACAGCGGCGAGCGGCTGCGGCTGGCCGCGCGCTGGGTGTTCTGCGCCGGTGGCTACTACCGCTACGACCAGGGCCACACCCCCCACTTCGAGGGCCGGGAGGACTTCCGCGGCACCGTCGTCCACCCCCAGCAGTGGCCCGAGGACCTGGACCACGCCGGGAAGCGGGTGGTGGTGATCGGCAGCGGGGCCACCGCCGTCACCCTGGTCCCCGCGCTGGCCGCGACGGCGTCGCACGTCACCATGCTCCAGCGCACGCCCACGTACGTCATGCCGGTGCCCCGTGAGGACGCGGTGGCCGTCGCCCTGCGCAAGTGGTTCGGCGAGAAACGCGGTCACACCCTGACGCGGCACAAGAACATCCTCCAGCAGCGCGCCCTGTGGTCGTTCGCCCAGCGGTTCCCGAGGACCGCGCGGAAACTGATCCGCTGGGTCAACATCCGCCATCTGCCGGAGGGTTATCCGGTCGACGAGCACTTCAACCCGCCGTACGACCCCTGGGACCAGCGGCTGTGCGCGGTCCCGGACGGCGACCTGTTCACGGCGATCCGCAGGGGAACGGCCGAAGTGGTCACCGACCGCGTCGCCCGGTTCACGGAGCGGGGAATCCTGCTGGAGTCGGGCCGGGAGCTGGAGGCGGACGTCGTGGTCACCGCCACCGGTCTGACCGTGCAGGCGGTCGGCGGCATCGCGCTCACCGTCGACGGCGAGCCCGTGCGGCTCGCGGACACCGTCGCCTACAAGGGGATGATGCTCTCCGGGGTACCGAACTTCGTTATCGCCATCGGTTACACCAACTCCTCGTGGACGCTGAAGATCGGCCTGCTCTGCGAGCACTTCTGCCGCCTGCTGTCCCACCTGGACGCCCACGGGTACGACGCGGCCTGCCCGGAGGTGAGCGATGCCGACATGCCGACGCGTCCCTTCCTGGACTTCGCCGCCGGCTACATCCGCAGAGCGGTGGACCAGCTCCCGCGCCAGGGCGACCGGATGCCGTGGCTGACGTCGATGAGCTACCACTCCGACGTGAAGCTGCTCCGCTCCGACGACGTGACCGACCCCGAGCTGCGGCTCTTCCGCGCCACCGGGGAGGGTGACGCGGAGCCGCTCACACGTCCCGCCGGCGAACGGCGAGCACCGTGACCGAGACCGCCACCGCCGCCCACACCGCGTAGACGGTCCAGGCCCCGGCCTCCGTCCAGGGGTGGGGGGACGGCGCCGATCCGGCGGGGGCGGTCAGCCGGAGCCAGGCCGCGAGGAGCAGCGCGTGCCGCGCGAGCGCCGTCCAGTACCGGTCCTCGCCGAGCAGCAACGGCAGCACCAGCACCGCGGTCACCGAGGCGAGGACGGTGGCGGCCGTACGGCGGAGCGCGGCGGCCAGGGCGAGTCCGGTCAGCGCGCAGACGGGAGCGAGCAGCGCGGACGCCAGGAGCACCCGCGGGACGCCGGGACCGTCCATGGCGATGCCCACGCCGCGGCCGTCGAGGATCGCCTGGGTGAGGAGGAAGGAGACCACCGTCACGAGCGCACCCCATGCGGTGGCGAAGGCCGCGACCACCACGGCCTTCGCCGCCGTCACCGCGGACCGGGCCGGGACGGCCGTGAACGTGCTGCGCAGGGCGCCGGTGGCGAACTCGCCGAGGAGCGGCAGCGCTCCGAGGACGCACAGGGTCACCGTCGTCACCACGGCGGCGTTGACGGTGAACGCCTCCTGGAGCGGTAGGCCGGCCCGCACGAACGCGGCCCGGTCCGCGGGCGTCCGCTCCTCCCAGTGCGCGTAGGTGTCGTAGGCGGTACCGGCGTTGAGGCCGATCACCGCCAGGGCCGCGGCACCGTGGGCGATCCAGGTGGAGCGCAGGGACCGCAGCTTGATCCACTCGGCTGCCGCCAGGTCCGCGAAGCGGGGCCGGGGCTCCTCCTGCGGCACGGTGGGCGGTGCGGTCCGGGGCGAGGCGTGCGGTGCGGCGGTCATCGGGCGTCTCCCGTCGGATACTGGACGGCTTCGGCGGTCAGGCGCATGAACGCCTCCTCCAGCGAGGGCCGTTCCTCCTGGAGCCGGGAGAGCGGGATGCCGTGCCGCTGGGCGATCTCCCCGACGCGCCCCGCGTCCAGGCCGGTCACGACGAGCAGGCCGTCCTCCGTCCGCACGCTCGCGCCCTCGGCGGTGAGCGGACCGCGGAGCGCGTCGGCGGCCGGCGTGGCCACGGTGACCCGCTGCCGGCAGCCCCGGGCCGAGAACGCGGCGAGGCCCTCCGCCGCGATCAG
>NZ_JACADT010001190.1:0-1545 GCF_013421635.1 Streptomyces sp. UH6
CCTGGACGACTACGCGGGCCCCGAGTTCACCGACCTCTCGACCCGCCCCGGGCCCGCCCGCCACTTCGCCCGGCACGCCCTGCCGGTGGACCCGCTGCGCGCGTCCGAGGCGATCGCCGCGCTGCGACGGGCCGGGGCGCGGCCGGCCGCCCCTCCGGTGGGCGAACGCCCGGACGTGGTGCCGGGCGCGGGGGGCGGCGGTGGCTGACATCCGCGAGGGCGTCCAGGAGAGCGGCGTCCAGGAGAGCGGCGTCCGGGAGGGCGGCGTCCGGGAGGGCGGCGTCCGGGAGGACGTCCGGGAAGGCAGGCAGGACCAGGAGGTGGCGGAGGTCACGGACACCGGCCCGCGGACCGCCGGAACCGGGCGGTCCCCCAGGCGTGAGGGCGACTCGCTGTTCCGGAACGCCTACTTCCTCATGCTGAGCACCGGCGTCTCCGCCGTGCTGGGCCTGGCTTTCTGGCTGGTCGCCGCCCGCCACTACTCCCAGGAGGCGGTCGGCCAGGGCTCGGCCGCCGTCGCCGCCATGCGCCTGCTCGCCAGCATCACCGCCACCACCATGATCGGCGCGGTGGTCCGCTTCGTGCCGCGCGCCGGACGCGCCACCGGATCACTGGTGCTGCGCGCCTACGCGGTCAGTTCGCTGGTGGTGACGGCCGCCGGGATCGTCTTCCTGCTCACCCTCGACCTGTGGGGGCCCTCCTACGCCCCGCTCGGCACGCCGTCGGCCGGAGCGCTGTTCGTCGCCGCCTGCGTCGCCTGGGCGATCCTCACCCTCCAGGACGGGGTGCTCACCGGGCTGCGCGAGGCGCTCTGGGTGCCGATCGGCAACGCGGTCTTCTCCCTGGGCAAGCTGATCCTGCTGGTCGTCCTCGCCGGAGCCATGCCGGTGCTCGGCGTGTTCGTCTCCTGGGGCGCGGCGATCGCCCTGTCCACCGTGCCGCTCGGCTGGCTGGTGTTCCGCCGGCTGATCCCCCGGCAGGCGGCCGCCGACCACCGCCGCCGGCCGCCCACCCTGCGGGCCATCGGCCGGTTCGTCGCCGGCGACTCGGTCGGCGCCATGTTCAGCCTGCTGATGATCAACCTGCTGCCGGTGATGGTGGCGGTGCGCCTCAGCGCCGCCGAGAACGGCTACTTCTACGTCGCCTACACCGTCGGCGGCACCATGGAGTTCCTGGCCATCAACATGGCCTCCTCGCTCACCGCGCACGCCTCCCGCGATCCGCGCGCCCTCGCCGAGGGCGTACGGGGCGCGCTGCGGCGGATGGCGCTGCTGCTGGTGCCGGTGGTCGTCGTCCTCGCGGTCTTCGCGCCGCTGGTGCTCGCCCCGTTCGGCGAGGACTACGCGGACCGCGGCGCCATGGTGCTGCGGCTGCTGGCCGCCGCCGCACTGCCCCGGGTGGCGGTGGAGCTGTACATCGGCGTTCTCCGGGTGGCCGGCCGCACCGCGATGCTCGCCCTGGTGCAGGGCGTGATGTGCGTGCTGGTGCTCGGCTCCGCCGCCCTGCTGCTCACCCCCGCCGGCATCGCCGGGGCCGGCTGGGGCG
>NZ_JACADT010001191.1:0-1545 GCF_013421635.1 Streptomyces sp. UH6
GCAACAGGGGAGCGGCCGGCGCTCGGCAGCCGCGCAGGGCCACCGGGCGTGCGGCCGGGCGCGGGGACGTCAGGGTCAGGGCTGCGGGTCCGCCGGGTGGGGGGCGAGGACCGGGCCCGCGAGGCGCTGCTCGCAGAGCTCGACCAGCCGGTCGTACCCGGCCTTGCCCATCAGCTCCGTCAGCTCCGGCCGGTAGGACACGTACACCGGCTCCCCCGCCCCGTGCGCCGACGTCGCCGACGTGCACCACCAGTGCAGGTCGTGCCCGCCCGGCCCCCACCCCCGGCGGTCGTACTCGCCGATGGAGACCTGGAGCACGCGCGTGTCGTCGGACCGGTCGATCCAGTCGAAGGTCCGCCGCACGGGGAGCTGCCAGCACACGTCCGGCTTGGTCTCCAGCGGCTCCCGCCCCTCCCGCAGCGCCAGGATGTGCAGCGAGCAGCCCGCGCCGCCCTCGAAACCGGGGCGGTTCTGGAAGATGCAGGACCCCTGGTAGGGCCGCGTCTGCCGGGAACCCTCGTCGTCCTCGGAGACCCAGCCGCCGCGCGTGCCCTCCGCGTGGTGCTGCCAGATGTCCGGGGTGAGCCGCTCGACGAACCCGGCGACCCGCTGCTCGTCCTCCTCGTCGGAGAAGTGGGCGCCCAGCGAGCAGCAGCCGTCCGCGGCGCGGCCCGGCTGGATGCCGTGGCAGCCGCTGCCGAAGACGCAGTTCCAGCGCGAGGTCAGCCAGGTCAGGTCGCAGCGGAAGACCTGCTCCTCGTCGGCCGGGTCGGGGAACTCCACCCAGGCGCGCGGGAAGTCGAGGCCCTTCTCGTCGTCCTCGGGCACGGGGACATCGATCAGCGGCAGGGCCGTCCGCTTCGAGGCCTTGGCCGTGGCCGTCTTGTGGTCCTTCGCCTTTTTCGTCTTGGGCACGCGTCCAGGGTAAGTGGAGCCGCGGCGACCGGACCGGCCCCGCGTTACCCGAAACGTCGCATTCCTCACACCCTCCCCGCCCACACTTCCACCGATAGGGCGATTGCCCCACCGGCCGCCGGTTACGTTTCTGGGTATGCGACTTGGTGTGCTCGACGTGGGCTCCAACACGGTCCACCTGCTGGTGGTGGACGCCCACCCCGGCGCGTGTCCGCTCCCCGCCCACTCGGTGAAGGAGGAGCTGCGGCTCGCCCAGCTGCTCGACGAGGACGGGGCGATAGGCCCCGCGGGCGTCGACCGGCTGATCCACGTGGTCCGGGAGGCGGCCCGGGCCGCCGAGGACAAGGGCGTCGAGGCGCTGCTGCCGTTCGCCACGTCCGCCGTGCGCGAGGCCCGCAACGCCGACGAGGTGCTGGCCCGGGTGCACCGGGAGACGGGCGTGGACCTGCGCGTGCTGTCCGGCGAGGACGAGGCGAAGCTCACCTTCCTCGCCGCCCGCCGCTGGTTCGGCTGGTCGGCCGGCCGCCTGCTGGTGCTGGACATCGGCGGCGGCTCCCTGGAGATCGCCTACGGCATCGACGAGGAGCCCGACGCGGCCGTCTCGCTGCCGCTGGGCGCGGGCCGGCTGAC
>NZ_JACADT010001192.1:0-1544 GCF_013421635.1 Streptomyces sp. UH6
GCGCTTCGTGCCCGCGTACACGGCGCTGAGGCCGAGTCCGCTGCTGGCGGACCTGCCGCAGGCCACCCGCGCCCTGACCGCCGCCGACGGCGGGGACGGTGCGGACGACGCCGACGTGTCGGCCGGGTTGCGGGAGCAGCTCGCGGCGTTGTCGGAGGAGGAGCAGGAGGCGCGGTTGCTGGAGCTGATCCGGCAGCACGCGGCCGCGGTCCTCGGCCACGCGACGCCGGCCGAGGTGGAGCCGGACCGGGCCTTCCGGGAGATGGGCTTCGACTCGCTGATGGCCGTGGACCTGCGCAACCGGCTCACCCGGTCGACGGGGCTGCGGCTGGCGACCGGTTTCGTCTTCGACCACCCCAACGCGGCGGCCGGCGCCCGGGTGCTGCGGCAGGAGCTCTTCCGGGACGGCACGGCGAGCGGGGAGTCCCTGCTGCGGGAGCTGGACCTGCTGGAGGCGTCCCTGGGAGCGGGAGCGTCCGAGCCCGACGCGCTCACCCGCACCCGGGTGGCGGTGCGGCTGCAGGCCTTCCTCTCCAAGTGGCAGGGCCAGGAGCGGCAGGCCCAGGACTGGCAGCCGCAGGAGTGGCAGGGCCAGTCCTCCGAGGAGGGCGCCGCGTCGCAGGGCGGGGTGCTGGGACAGCTGGAGTCGGCGTCCGACGACGAACTGCTCGGGTTCCTCGACCGTGAGCTGGGGCGGTAGGGGGCGGCGCCGACCGCTCCCCCTGGGGTCGGGCCCCTGTTCCATCGGGGCTCGACCCGCCCTGTAGCCGACGGCAGAACCCTGGTAGGGGCCAAGGGGTTTCGGTGTCCACCGGGCACCCCCTACGGCCACCGGTTCGGCCGACGCTCAGGGGGTTGCTGTGGAAGGCGATTGCGGAGAAGCCCTGGACGACCTGCTCCGGCAGCTCGGCGAGTGCGCTGCCGGGACCGGTCAGCTCGCCCTGGTGTCGGCCGGTCTCGCGGGAGGCAAGACGCGGTTGCTCCACGCGTTCGCCCGGCACGCCAAGGAGGCCGGCGCGCTGCGGCTGCTGGCCACCGGGTCGCGCGACGGCGCCGCCTTCCCCGTGGGGGTGGCCGACCAGTTGTTCCGGAGCGCCGATCTGCCGCCGGAGGTCGCGGCGCGCGCGTCGCGGCTGCTGGCCGGGCCTCCGGAGGGAGTCGACGAGGCCGGCGTGGTGCACGTGCTGTGTCTGGAGCTTCTGGCGCTGGCCCGGGCCGGCCGTCCGCTGGTGGTCCTCGTCGACGACGTGCAGTTCGCGGACGACTTCACGCTGCGGCTGCTCCTTCATCTGCGGCAGCGGATCGCCTCCGCGCACGTCATGATCGTGCTGTCGGAGTGGAGCTGGGCGCAGCCCGACATGACGCCGTTCCACGCCGGGATCACGCAGTATCCGCACCGCCGGATCCGGCTGCGGCCGATGGACGAGGCCGCCGTGCTGGGCCTGATGGCGTCGCGGCCGGAGGACCGGGCCTCCCGGGCGCACGTCGCCGAGGTGGTGCGGCTGACCGGGGGGAACCCGCTGCTGGTGGCGGCGCTGCTCGAC
>NZ_JACADT010001193.1:0-1543 GCF_013421635.1 Streptomyces sp. UH6
CTCCGTGACGCTCGCCGGGGACGCCGACTCCCGCCGCGCTCCGCTGGTCGCCGTCGCCCCCTCCGACGACGAGGCCACCGCCGTCACCGCCTACGACACCGCCGGCCGGGCCCACACCCTGGACGCCGCCGAGATCCCCGACGCCCCGGTGTACGTCGTCGGCGTCGACGGGGAGAAGGCCGTCGAGGCCGGCATGAAGGTCCTGGAGCGCGAACTGGCCGCCGCCGGGGTCACCACCGCCGACGCGGAAGCCGTCCGGTCCGCGACCGCCACCGCGGCCGCCACCGGTTACTGGACCTCCCGCATCACCTCGGTCTCCGTCGCCGACGACAAGGAGACCTGGATCAAGGGCGACGCCGAGATCTTCAGCATCGTCAGCGGCTTCGGCCTGGACGGCAAGGTCCGCGTCGACACGGTCACCCACCCGTACCTCGACGACGCGGGGACCACGTACTACCCGAACCAGATCCTGGTCAACTGGTCGCAGTACAAGTACAACCTGGCCGACGTCGTGATGATGGAGGACGACGGCGACACCAACTACTCCGGCCTGGCCAAGGCGATAGCCGCCGCCCTGCTGACCATCGTCGACCTCGGCGCGTACATCCCGCTGGTCGACCCGGTCGTGGACGCCATTCCGACCTCCTTCTGGACCGACGACGCCGACTTCGTGGACGCCTGGTACACGCTGGCCCGCGAGACCACCGGAACCCGCAACGGCGCGGGCGGCAACGGCCGGTTCACCTTCGACCGCTACTGGGTCTCCGCCCTGTGACCCCGGGGCGCGAAGGCTCCCGGGCCGCGCTCACCAGCTGACCCGGGCCGCCACCGGCAGGTGGTCGCTGCCGGTGGCGGGCAGCACCCAGGAGCTCTCCGCCTCCACTCCCCGGAGCAGGATCTGGTCGATCCGCACCACCGGGAACCTCGCCGGCCAGGTGAAGCCGAAGCCGTCACCGGCCTCGGTGTGGGCCGGGTGCAGCCGTGAGGTGAGGGCGGCGAGCGCGCGGTCGTCGGTGGTGCCGTTCAGGTCGCCGAGCAGCACCACGCGCTCGCTGCTCTCGGCGGCGAGGGCCTCGCCGAGCGCCCGCGCGTTGCGGTCCCGGCTCTCCGTCCAGAACCCGCCCCGCGGCATCAGCCGCACGGATCCCAGATGGGCGACGTAGACCGCCAGGGGTCCTCGGTCCGTGGCCACCGTGGCGCGCAGCGCCCGTTGGTAACCCGCCTTCTCCTCGTCCGTCTTGGCGGCGCCCAGCGGCCCGGCGTCCATCGCGGTGTCGACCGGGCGGACGTCCGACAGCGGCCACCGGCTCCACAGCCCGACCGTGCCCCGCACCGTGTGGTGCGGGTACGCCGCCGCCAGCTCCCTCTCGTACGTGCTCCGGGCCTCCTCGGTCAGCTCCACCAGGGCCAGCACGTCCGCCCCGGACGCGACCAGGGCGCGGGCGGTGCCGGCCGGGTCGGGGTTGGCATCGCCGACGTTGTGCTGGGCCACGGTGAGGTCGCCGCCCGGCCGGGACCCGTCGCCCAGCAGGGCGCCGAAGAG
>NZ_JACADT010001194.1:0-1542 GCF_013421635.1 Streptomyces sp. UH6
CCCGGCTCCGCGCCCAGCCGGTCCAGCCGGGCCAGCGCCAGGTACCCGGCCGTCTCCGGCACCTCCAGCACGTCGAACCCCCGCCCCGTCGGCAGCAGCACCGCCGCATCCGGCCGCCTGTCCCACAGCCGGCGGGCGACCGCCCCGCTCAGCGTGGCCTGGTTCGTCCAGTCCGGGCTCTCCGGATGCGCCCCCGGCAGCGGGCAGGACGGGTCACCGCAGGAGCAGCGCACCACGCCCTCCACCGTCTCCAGCGCCACGCCGGGAAAGACCTGCCACTGCCGTTCCTCGGCGTACTCCACGGCGGCCTCGAGCATCGAGGAGGAACCGCGCCGCCCCTGCCCGGGCTGCCCGGGCCCGTGCCCGGACGGCTGCTGACCCGCCTCGCCACGCTGCTGCGGGATGGGTGTGACTTCGGTGCCGGAGATCGTATTTTCCACGAACGACTCAACTCCTCTCACACGTCCGGGTTACGCCGGACACGCGGACGGGACACGGTCACCGCCGGGGAGCACGGGGCGCACAGGTGCATTCGAGGGGGCGCGCGGGCGGCGGGCGAGCGGGCGCTGGGTAGCCACTGGGGGCCCGGCCCGGCACACCCGGAGCGGACCCGCACCACGCGCGGACCACAGACAGCACCAGCTGGAGCAACCAGGGGGTATTCATGGCCGCCAGGCCACTCGTCGCACGACAGCCCAACGAACGGCTGCAGGCGCTCATCCAGGAGGCCGGCTGCTCCAACGCCGGGCTGGCCCGCCGGGTCAACCTGTGCGGCGCGGAACACGGCCTCGACCTCCGCTACGACAAGACCTCGGTGGCCCGCTGGCTCCGCGGCCAGCAGCCGCGGGGCCGCGCGCCCGCGGTCATCGCCGAGGCGCTCGGCCGGAAACTGGGCCGCACCGTCACCATCGACGAGATCGGCATGGCCAACGGCAAGAACCTCGCCACCGGGGTGGGCCTCCAGTTCGCCCCGACCGTGCCGGGCGCGGTGGAGCAGGTCTGCGAGCTGTGGCGCAGCGACGTGGGGCGGCGGGACTTCCTGGCCGGCACCTCGGTGGCCTCCTCCGCACTGGTCGAACCGAGCCGCGACTGGCTGATCTCCGCCCCGGACCCGCAGGTCGCCCGGGCGGTCGGCCCCCGGGTCGGCCCGTCCGACGTGGCCGCGGTCAAGGCGATGACCCAGGCCCTCGTCGACCTGGACCACCAGTTCGGCAGCGGGCACGTCCGCCCGGTCCTGGTCCACTACCTCAACAGCGTGGTCTCCGGCCTGCTCTCCGGGTCGTACCGGGAAACGGTCGGCCGGGACCTGTTCGCCGCCGTCGCCCGCCTCACCGAACTGGCCGGGTACATGGCCGTGGACACCGGGCAGCCCGCCCTCGCCCAGCGCTACTACATCCAGGCGCTGCGCCTCGCCCAGGCGGCGGGAGACCGCGGTTACGGCGGATACGTGCTGGCCGCGTCCATGAGCCACCTGGCGGCGCAGCTCGGCAACCCGCGCGAGATCGCCCAGCTCGCGCGCGCCGCGCAGGAGGGAGCGCGGGG
>NZ_JACADT010001195.1:0-1539 GCF_013421635.1 Streptomyces sp. UH6
CCGGGTCGAGGACCGAGACGGTACGGCGGGTGGCCCCGGCCACCGGTACCAGCGTGTCCACCAGCGGGCCCGGCGCCCGGGCCAGCAGTTCGCGGACCGTGCGGCCGGTGAGGCCGCCGGCGAAGCCGGTCACCGTGACCCGGTGCCCCAGGGCGGCCAGCACCCGCGCGACGTTGATGCCCTTGCCGCCGGGCCGCTCCACGACCTCCGTCACCCGGTGGCTGGTGCGCGGACGCAGCTCCCGGACCCGGTAGGTGATGTCGAGTGCGGCGTTCAGCGTGACCGTGAGAATCATCCGGTCCGCCTTTCCCCGATGATGCGCCTGCTCGTCGAACGCGGCCGGGGCACGGCCGCCTGTTTCTGGTCCGATCATGCCAAACGCAGCCCCGGGCGCACAGGTCCGTGACGCCCGGAGCGGGGAGGACGCGGGCTCAGCCCTGCCGGGGGTCGACCACCCAGGTTCCCTTGCGCATCACCCCGCGCAGGGTGAACTCCTCGTCCAGCACGACGAGGTCGGCGTCCTTGCCGGGTTCCAGCGAGCCGATCCGGTCGTCCAGCCCGAGGAGGCGGGCCGGGGTCGCGGAGATCGCCGCGACCACCTCCTCCACCGGCAGCCCGTCGTCGGTGACGGCCCGTCGGAAGGCGCGGTCCAGGGTGAGTGTCGAGCCGGCGATCGTGCCGTCGCCGGCCAGCCGGGCCACGCCGTCGACCACGTCGACCTCCAGCGGTCCCAGCAGGTAGCGGCCGTCGCCGAACCCGGCGGCGTCCATCGCGTCGGTGATCAACGCGACCCGCGCGCCGCCCGCGTGACGGAACGCCAGCTGGAGCGCGCCGGGGTGGAGGTGGACGCCGTCGTCGATCAGCTCGACGGTGACCCGCTCGTCCTCCAGCAGCGCGGTGACCGGGCCGGGGGCGCGGTGGCCCAGCGGGGGCATGGCGTTGAACAGGTGGGTGGCGACGGTGGCGCCCGCCTCGATCGCCTCCACGGTCTGCTCGTACGTCGCGTCGGTGTGGCCGACCGCGGCGATCACGCCCATCTCGCTCAGCATCCGCACCGAGTCGACGCCGCCGGGGAGTTCGGCGGCCAGGGTGACCATCCGGGCCTGCCCGCGCGCCGCCTCCACCAGCTTGCGGACCTCCGCCGGGTCGGGGTGGCGCAGCAGGGACTCGGAGTGGGCGCCCTTGCGGCACGGGGAGATGAACGGGCCCTCGAAGTGGACGCCGGCGATCTCGCCGTCCTCGGCCAGCTCGGAGAGCATCCCGGCGCGCACGGCGAGGGTGTCCAGGTCGCCGGTGACGGTGGAGGCGACCAGCGTGGTGGTGCCGTGTGCGCGGTGGGTGCGCACGCCGCGCAGGATCTCCTCGACGGTGCCGGAGGAGAACGAGGCGCCGCCCCCACCGTGGTTGTGGAGGTCGACGAAGCCGGGGACGATCCAGCAGCCGGGCAGGTCGACGACGGTGGCGGGGGCGTCGGCGGGGACGGTGGCCGGGTCGGCGAGGCGATCGCCCTCGACGACCACGCGGGCGCCGGGGACCGTG
>NZ_JACADT010001196.1:0-1536 GCF_013421635.1 Streptomyces sp. UH6
CAGGAGCCACAGGGCGCGGCTGCCGTTGCCGGAGGTCAGGTTGCACCAGACGTACGCCTCCTGGACGGGTGCGGCGGCGCCGTCTCCCGTGCCCGCGCCGCCGGCGCCACCGGCACGACCGGCCCGCTCGGCGTCCACGTCGTCGGCGCGCCGGAACACGGCCGCGATGCCGTCGCCGGTGACGCGCACCGTCCGCGGGTCGTCGAGCATCTCCGCCGGGGTGGTGCCGCCCACTCCGTGGACGAGCAGTTCCAGCGTGGGCCCGCCGGCCGGCGGGTTCTGTGCCTGCGGCGCCGACGCGACCGGCGTGCCCTGTTCGGATACCACGTGTCTCGCTCCCCCGTGCGTTCGATGTCCGCGGCTTCGGCTTACGGTCCGCCCTCCCGGACCGCCCGGCATTCGAACATGTGATGCGGTCCTCCGCCCGTGGGATCTCCGTTCCGGCGCCCGCTCAACCCTTCCTCACCGAATCTCCCCTCCATCGGGTGACAGCCGTGACCCGGCGGCCATCGCGACCACCTGACCGACTTTCGGCGTGTCGTGCGAGGATGGAACGTCGACCGGCCCGGCACCGGGGCGGAAAACGCCTGGTCACAGCGCTGGTTCGGCGCGCGGTCCGGGGACGCGGGACGCGGAGCGACTGCGGCGATACGGCGATACGGTTGAACAGGGACGAGGGGTAGAGGTGGCTGAGCGGCAGAACCTCCTCGCGGAGCAACGGCGGGCACTGATCCTGGACGAGGTCCGCCGCCGCGGCGGGGTCCGGGTGAACGAGCTGACCCAGCGGCTCGGCGTGTCGGACATGACGGTGCGCCGCGACCTGGACGCGCTGGCGCGCCTGGGGGCGCTGGCGAAGGTGCACGGCGGTGCGGTGCCGGTCGACGGCGCGGAACCCACCGGACACGAACCCCGCTTCGAGGAGAAGACCAACCGCGAACCCGCCGCCAAGGAGGAGATCGCCCGCGCGGCGGCCTCCTTGGTGACGCGGGGTTCGGCGGTGGCGCTCTCCGGGGGCACCACCACCTACGCGCTGGCCCGGTTGCTGGGCGGTGTTCCCGATCTGACGGTGGTCACCAACTCGGTGCGGGTGGCCGACGTGCTGCACACCGCCCGCCGCTCCCCCGACGGGACGGAGACGGGCGGGCCGACGGTGGTCCTCACCGGCGGGGTGCGCACCCCGTCCGACTCGCTGGTCGGCCCGGTCGCCGACCGGGCGATAGCGGCGCTCCACTTCGACCTGCTGTTCCTGGGCGTGCACGGCATCTCGGTGGAGGCGGGGCTCTCCACCCCGAACCTGGCCGAGGCGGAGACCAACCGGCGGCTGGTGGCCTCCGCCCGGCGTGTCGTGGTGGTCGCCGACCACACCAAGTGGGGGACGGTGGGGCTGAGTTCGTTCGCCTCGCTGTCCGAGGTGGACGTCCTGGTGACCGATGCGGGGCTGCCCGCCGTCACCCGGGCCGAACTCTCCGAGCTGCCGCTGCGGCTGCTGGTGGCCGGGGAGGACGAGGAACTGCCGGAGGACTCCGCCGAGGCGTT
>NZ_JACADT010001197.1:0-1527 GCF_013421635.1 Streptomyces sp. UH6
GCACGGGGCGGTCGACGGCGACCGCGGTGCCGGGCGCGTTGGTGCCCACGGCGCTCTCCGACCAGCGGGCGCCCGGCACGAAGTTCATGGCGTCCGCGGCCCGCCGCGTCGCCGGGCAGCCCTCCACCCAGAGCAGGCGGCCGTGCGCGTCGCAGACGGCCAGGAGATGGCCGCCGTCGTCGGCGAAGGTGCCCACCAGTTCCCGGATCAGGGGCATCATCCGGGAGAGCGGATGCTCGGCCCGGTAGGCGTTGAGGTCGGAGTCGGCCAGCTCGACGTCCGCCGTGCGGTCCGGTCCCACCCCGGCCCGGGCGGACCTGCGCCACGAGTCGGCCACCACCGGGCGCACCGGGCGGGGCACGGTTCCCGCCCGGGTGAACGTCTCGTGGGCCCGGCGCAGTATCCGTGCCCGCTCCACCGGATCGGCTCCCGGCTCCAGGGCCACCCAAGGATCGGTCAATGCGGCCTCCCCGCAAGGCGACGGTGACGTGCGGTATCCCGTCACATCCTCATCCGGGGCGGGAAGGGCGACAAGGCGTCGCGCCGCGGGGATTCCGGGGAGACCGCACCGCGCCGCCGGTGAGGCCTTGCCTGAGGACCCCGCCTGAGGACCCCGCACCGGCACGGTCGCGTCAGGGTGCCGGCTCCGGTCCGTCGCCGTCGCGCACCAGGCGCCAGGCCCGTGCGAAGAGCGCGGGCAGGGTGTCGGGGAAGGGCGGCAGGTCCGTCACCTTCCCGTCGTGGCCCAGCAGGGCGCCCAGCAGCGGAACCTTCCAGCCCTCCAGCGGCGGCGGTGGCTTGAGACCGCGCCGGGGCCTGCCGCTCGGCATCCAGGCGCCGGGCAGGAAGACGTCCCGGCCCGCCCGGGCCCGCCGGTCGCGGACCACCAGGCCCCGGCCGGCCAGCTCGGCGGCGGCGTCGCGGTGCCGCCGGGTGGTCCAGCCGTTCCAGCGGCGCACGTGCCGGTCGGTGGGGGAGGGGAGGGTGAGCAGTTGCAGGTACAGGGCGGCCGCGTCCCCGGACACCCCCAGGTGCCCGGCGGCCTGCGTGACGACCTCGGGCGCGCTCGCGCGCGGATCGGTCTCGTACGCGCCCTCGGGGAGGGCGTCGGAGGTGATCCGCGTCATCATCCGGTCGCACGCCCCGCCGGTCAGCCACAGCCGCTCCTCCGCGTGCCGCGTTCCCTGCGCCAGGCCCTCCCGCAGCAGGCGGCCCGGGGAGTCCGTGCGGGACAGCGCCTCGCGCAGGAAGCGGACCAGTTCCGGGGCACCGCCGCGCACCGCGTCACCCGCGGGCAGTTCCGCGTAGGCCCACGGCACGGCGGTGAGCACCGTGTCGAGGAGCAGCTCGGCGTCGCCCCAGTTCCGGACGTCCCAGATCGTGGGGAGGCGGCGGTGCTCGGGCTCCAGCCAGCGGGGGTTGACGCCGATGCCGCCCGCCGGGGGCAGCCGGGCGGGGTCCAGGAGGAGGCGGCACAGGTCCGCCGCCGGTATGCGACGGTCCAGCGGCAGCGCGGCCTGCCACGCG
>NZ_JACADT010001198.1:0-1523 GCF_013421635.1 Streptomyces sp. UH6
CCGGGCGCCTCGCCGCGGATCCTGGCGAGCGCCTCGTCGAGTTCGTCGGCCTTCACCAGGACGTCGCGCGCCTTGGACCCCTCGCTGGGGCCGACGATCTGACGCGATTCCATCAGGTCCATCAGGCGGCCGGCCTTCGCGAAACCGACGCGCAGCTTGCGCTGGAGCATCGAGGTGGAACCGAACTGGGTGGTGACGACGAGTTCGGCCGCCTGGCAGAGCAGGTCGAGGTCGTCGCCGATCTCCTCGTCGATGTCCTTCTTCTGCTTGGTGCCCACCACGACGTCATCCCGGAAGACCGGCGTCATCTGCGCCTTGCAGTGGTCGACGACGGCGTGGATCTCGTCCTCGGCGACGAACGCGCCCTGCATGCGGACGGGCTTGTTGGCGCCCATCGGCAGGAAGAGGCCGTCGCCCTTGCCGATCAGCTTCTCCGCGCCGGGCTGGTCGAGGATGACCCGGCTGTCGGCCAGCGAGGACGTCGCGAAGGCGAGCCGGGACGGCACGTTCGCCTTGATGAGGCCGGTGACCACGTCCACCGAGGGCCGCTGCGTGGCGAGCACCAGGTGGATGCCGGCCGCGCGGGCGAGCTGGGTGATGCGGACGATGGCGTCCTCGACGTCGCGCGGGGCGACCATCATCAGGTCGGCGAGCTCGTCGACGATCACCAGCAGGTAGGGGTAGGGCCGCAGTTCGCGCTCGCTGCCGGGCGGGGTCTGCAGCTTGCCGCTGCGCACGGCCTTGTTGAAGTCGTCGATGTGCCGGTAGCCGAAGGCCGCGAGGTCGTCGTAGCGCAGGTCCATCTCGCGCACCACCCACTGCAGTGCCTCGGCGGCCCGCTTCGGGTTGGTGATGATCGGTGTGATCAGGTGCGGGATGCCCTCGTAGGCCGTCAGCTCGACCCGCTTGGGGTCGACCAGCACCATGCGGACGTCCTCCGGCGTGGCCCGCATCATGATCGAGGTGATCAGGCAGTTGATGCAGGACGACTTGCCGGAGCCGGTCGCCCCGGCCACCAGGATGTGCGGCATGTGCGCCAGGTTGGCCATCACGTAGCCGCCCTCGACGTCCTTGCCCAGCGCCACCAGCATGGGGTGGTCGTCCTCGGCGGCGTCCGCCAGACGCAGCACGTCCCCGACGTTGACCATCTCGCGGTCGGTGTTGGGGATCTCGATGCCGACGGCGGACTTGCCGGGGATGGGGCTGATGATCCGCACGTCCGGGCTGGCCACCGAGTAGGCGATGTTCTTGGTGAGCGCGGTGATCCGCTCGACCTTGACCGCGGGACCCAGCTCCACCTCGTACCGGGTGACCGTCGGGCCCCGGGTGAAGCCGGTGACCGCGGCGTCGACCTTGAACTCCTTGAAGACGTTGCCCAGCGCGGCGGCGACGGCGTCGTTGGCGGCGGTGCGGGACTTGCCGGGGCCACCGCGGTGCAGCAGGTCGAGCGCGGGCAACGCGTAGGTGATGTCGCCGGAGAGCTGCAACTGCTCGGCACGCGGCGGCAGCTCGCGCTCGCGGGC
>NZ_JACADT010001199.1:0-1522 GCF_013421635.1 Streptomyces sp. UH6
GCAGCACCACCCCGGTGGCCTCGCGCCCGTCGTCCGGACGCCGCAGCGGATGCGCGGCGAACGGCCTGCCGAGCCGGGCCGGGCGGGTTGCCGGGCGGTCCGGGGTCCCTTGGTGTGCCATGGGCCAACACTGGCAGAACACCACGCCTCCGCCACCCTTCCGCGCGGGATCTACGCGCGTAGGGGATTTGGCGCTATGGTTCGTCGATGAATAGCCAGACCATCCACGCCCCGACCGCGGACCAGATCCGCCGGGCCCCGAAGGTCGTGCTGCACGACCACCTCGACGGCGGCCTGCGCCCCGGCACGGTCGTCGACCTCGCCCGGGAGAACGGGTACCAGGCCCTTCCGCACGGCGACGCCGACAAGCTCGGCTCCTGGTTCCGCGAGGCCGCCGACTCCGGCTCCCTGGAGCGGTACCTGGAGACGTTCGCCCACACCGTCGGCGTGATGCAGACCGAGGAGGCGCTGCGCCGGGTGGCCGCCGAGTGCGCCGAGGACCTCGCGGCGGACGGCGTCGTCTACGCCGAGGTGCGGTACGCCCCCGAGCAGCACCTGGAGGGCGGGCTGACCCTGGAGCAGGTCGTCGAGGCCGTCAACGACGGCTTCCGCGAGGGGGAACGCCGCGCGAGGGAGGACGGTCACCGGATCCGCGTGGGCGCCCTGCTCACCGCCATGCGGCACGCCGCCCGCTCCCTGGAGATCGCCGAACTCGCCAACCGCTACCGGGACTCCGGTGTGGTCGGCTTCGACATCGCGGGCGCCGAGGCGGGCTACCCGCCCACCCGTCACCTGGACGCGTTCGAGTTCCTGAAGCGGGAGAACAACCACTTCACCATCCACGCCGGCGAGGCCTTCGGGCTGCCGTCGATCTGGCAGGCCCTCCAGTGGTGCGGGGCCGACCGGCTCGGCCACGGCGTGCGGATCATCGACGACATCGAGGTCGCCGACGACGGCACGGTGGAGCTCGGACGGCTCGCCGCCTACGTCCGGGACAAGCGGATCCCGCTGGAACTCTGCCCGACCTCCAACCTTCAGACCGGCGCCGTCGGCTCGTACGCGGACCATCCGATCGGGCTGCTGCGCAAGCTGCACTTCCGGGTCACCGTGAACACCGACAACCGCCTGATGTCCGGCACCACGATGAGCCGTGAATTCGAGCACCTTGTCGATACCTTCGGTTATACGCTCGACGAGATGCAGTGGTTCACCGTCAATGCGATGAAATCAGCATTCATTCCTTTCGATGAAAGGGTGGCGATGATCGATGACGTGATCAAGCCCGGGTACGCCGCGCTGAAGGCGGAGTGGCTGTTCCGGTAAGTCGCCGCTGAGCTGCGGCGACGTGACGGGGGAGGGGGCCGGTCGGGAAATCCGACCGGCCCCCTCCTCGTGAACTCACCGCATTTCGGTGTTTGCGGATCTCGGCGTGCCGTGTTTACGGTCGTGGACCGCTCAGTCCCCCGTCATCGCAATCAAGGACGCATTCACTATGAAGCAGTCTGCTGCCAAGACCCTCGGC
>NZ_JACADT010000012.1:0-29146 GCF_013421635.1 Streptomyces sp. UH6
ACGAGCTCACCGTCGAGGACCAGCTGCTCCGGCAGCGTGCGGGCGGCCGCGGCGAGGTCCGGGAAGGAGCCGGTCAGGTCGGCGCCGTTCCGGGACTGCAGGAAGGCGCGCCCGGGCCCGGCGAAGAGGAGCGCTCGGTAGCCGTCCGCCTTCTGTTCGAAGGCCAGCCCGCCCGGCAGCGCGGCGTCCCGGGGCAGCGCCGGGCGGGCCTCGGCGAGCATCGGCTGGAGCGGCGGATGCAGGGTCACGGCTCTGGTCTACGCCGCAGTGACGCCAGTCGCATGTTCGCAGTGCGCCAGCGGGCAGAGCGAGGGCTGCCAACGCGACCTTCAGGCGAGCTTGGACAGGATGCGCTCCGCGCGCTGCCGCCTTACCTGTTCACGTTCGGCGTCACGCGTCCGCGCCGCCTGCTGACGGGCTGCGGCTCGTGCGTCTGGGTTGAGCAGGCGGGCGACGGTCGTGGGATGCCACCGGCCGCCGCGCTTGCTCGGAATGCCCTTCTCGTTCAGCCGCTGGCAAATCCCGCGGATGGACACGCCCTCCGATTGCCAGGCGCGCATCTGCTCAAGGACGGCCGCCTCATCGGAGTCCACGGTGAGCGCCTTGCCCTCAGCGCGCTGCCCGTATGCGGGCGCTCCGTAGGCGTAGCCGCCGCTCGATGTCTTCGTCTTGCGGCCGTTGCGCAGCCGCTTGGCGATGAGTCCGCGCTCGAGCTGGGCGGCGGCCCCCATCACCTGCCGGACGAACGTGCGCATCGGGTCGTCTTCGTCGTCGGCCAGGTGCTCGCCGCGGTCGGCCGTGAACAGCCGCCCGCCGTGCGCCCACACAACGGAGAGGACCGCCTCCTGCTGGGTAAGCTGCCGTGCCACCCGGTCGAGGTTCGGAGCGAGAATCCCGTCCGCCTCTCCGTTGGCGAGCAGTTGCAGCGCCTCGGTGAGCCCGGGGCGTTCGTCGTCGCCGGCCTTGCCGGTGATCCCGCCGTCCGTGCAGACGCGGACGATCCGCACGCCTCCGAGCGCGGGGCCAGCGGCGCGGGCCCACTTGCGACAGTCCTTCTCCTGCGCCTCAAGGCCGTAGCCGTCCAACTGCCCGGCGGTGGAGACGCGCAGCAGCATCACGAGGCGAAGAGCGCGGCGCTGGGGTGTCGTCACGCCTTTGACAGTACACATTTTCTGGCATAGATGTAACAGACCAGGTTGAGGCGCTACGCTCACCTCATGAACCGTGAGTTGGACGCTTCACGCGGCGCAGCAAGCCCGGGCGCTATCCCTCCTGAGTACCTGCAGCGCATCGAGGCGGCTGGACGGCTGAGGACCCGGATGGCAGTCGCATCCTGCCCAAGCAGTTGACGGTCATCTTCGACCATCACATCGCCAGGTGCTTGCGCGCCGCTGACCCCGTCGCCGCATTGCGTGAGCATGGCTTCGAGGAGTGCGCCGCGGCGCTCGAGAAGTCCCATCGAGGCTGACGAGAAGCTCGCCCTCTGGAGCACCTCCGGCCAGGCCAGCGTCTTCCTCGCCGGGCCTGTCGACCCGGGACGACCTCCGCGACGGAGAGCGGGAGCTTCTTGCCCGCGCCGAGAAGCGTGCGCCTGAATTCGCATGAGCAGGAACGCTGGTCTGCTCCCGTGGGAAAGCGGGACGAACGTCAGGGCAGCCAGTGATCGGGAAGGTGCATGTCTGCTGTGTCAGCATTCCTGATGGCGGCTAGGAGGTCATCGGGAGCAGGGCCGCTCGCCTCGATGAAGGAAACTTGGGCACCAGAGAACGTCGCCTCGTGAAAGGACACCACGCCGCTGGCGAAGTCCGCGCCGCTGAAGGCCACATGCCCGTCGGAGAGTGTCACTCGCCCAAAGGACGCGAAGCCGCCGGAGAACTTCGCTCCGATGAAGCTCACTGTCCCGCCAACAAACACCGCCTCGTTGAAAACCGCCAGGCCGCCTGAGAACTCCGCTTCGACGAAGGAAACCTCGCCCTCCGAGAACGTCGCCCCGCCGAAGTTGATCATGCCAGAAAACGTCGCGCGCATGAACGAGACCGCACCTCCGGAGAACGTGGCGCGATGGAATGACACCGACCCGTCTTCTGTGAACGTTGCGCCACTGAAGGACACCGTGGAGCCCTCGGCGAACGTTGCGCCGCCGAAATCGATCTCACCGTCGATCACTACGCCGGTCAGATCCAGGTTGCAGCCCTGCCATGAGCGGTGAGTGCCCTTGGGGATGCGGTAGTGGTCTCCGATGAGACGCAGGATTGTGCGTCGGACCTCCCGGACAGCGTGATAGCGGTCCTTCTCCCTTTGGTGCTTCTCCTCCCACTCCAGGCCGGGCGAGCTGCCATCGGGCAGGGCGGGCGGGTCGCCGGGGTCGTCGGGAAAAGGCAAGCGAAGATAGGCACAAAGAACGTCGATGCAGGTCTGACGCAGGGCGTCGTCGGGGGCGTCGTCTGCAAGGCCGGCCAGGGCGTGGACACCGCCAAGGCTGACGGCTGGGGCGTCTGAGCCGAGTTGCTCAACAGCCTGGGTGAAGCGCTCGGTGTGCAGTCGGGTGGCTTCGCGGTGGGCGCCAGCCTCATCGACGCGTTGACGGCGGTAGGCGACGACCAGGGCAACGAGTGCGCCGGCCCCGGCGACCACACCGAAGGAGAGCTTCACGATCTCGAAGAGCGTCTTCGCGTCGAGCTTCGCAGTGGTGTCGATCTCCTCGAAGTCCAGCAGGGTGATCAGGAATGACAGGACGCCGCCTGCGGCCAGGATCGCCACGATGAAGGTGACCGTCAGCGCATAGCCGACCTTCCACAGCCGCAACTCTCGGTCGCTGGAGACTGACCGCCTCCACCGGGTGAAGCTCATGCTGTGACTTCCTTCAGCGCTCCGTACTCGTCCAAGCTCCACCGGACGCCAGCGCTGTCGGTGAAGAAGACAACCGGTCGATCCGTTGCCACCCGCTCATGGCCGATGACTCCTGAGTTGAAGACCACGCACGCCCCACCTGCACGGAGTTCCGACACGGGCGACTGCAGGTTGCCGCCTGTCGCCACCCACCAGGTGGGACCGTCCCCGCCGCGGACCCGAGTGGCCCCTGGAACTCTCTTCCGGGCTCCGTGCCGCGCCCAGGCAGGATCCTCCCGACCGAAGCTGAGCGAGACGTCATGGACGGATTCGTTGCTCTCATTGATGACGTGCGCTACCAAGAGATTCGACGGCGGCCTGCTGCCCGGGGCCTCCCTCTCTGCGTCGGAGGACAGTAGGGCCTGCACTTCCATACGGACCTGCCGGGCCTGTTCTTGCTTCCGTTCGTTCGCCGCAGACTGCAACGCCTCCCGCTCAAGGGCGAGGTTCATCGCCTGCTGCGCGATGTACTGCCTCTGCTCAGCAATCTGCTGCTGCTGGCTCCTCAGCATCCCCCGCGTGTAATACGCCGCCAGAGCAGCGAACCCGCCAGCAACCCACGTCGGGGCGTCGCCCCAGTCGATCCCACCCATGGCGGCAGCGTAGATGGCCACTCGACCAAATGGGTGACAGACGCCGGGCTGCCCCCTGATCTCGGCGCAGAAGGCTATGGAGGGTCAGGGTTGCGAGAGCGCATCAGGTCCGGGCAGATCCCCGTCGGCCGGCGCATCCCCTCCCAGGCCGAACTCGAGGCGGAGACCGGCGGGACGGTGTCACGCCGCACCATCAAGAGCGCAACGGAGCTCCTCATCAAGGAAAGGCTCGTCGAGGGCGTGCAGGGCAAGGGGACCTTCGTCGTCGCACTGCCGGAGTAGGTGCCCCAGGCGCGACGAAGCGCCCCCGCCTGGCCCGTTGCGGGGGCCAGGAGGGGGCGCGGTCACACTCCAGTTCGGTTGTACTCGTCGATCCGGTCCGGCGGCGCTGGCGGCTCGATGCCCTGTTCGCGCATCTGCCCTGTGAGGGCGTGCACGTAGGACGCGAACGCCCGGACCAGCGAACGGAGCGAGCGGGTCTCTGTCCGCAGCTCGTCGATCTCGTGCTGCATGTCCTCTCGGATCGTTTTGAACGCCGCGAGGTCGGCGGCCCGCTGCGAGGGCTCGGCCTGAGCCTGAGCCGCCGCCTCGTTCGCCCGGGCCGTCGCCTGCGCGGCCTTCGTTGTCGCCCGGGCCGTGAAGACGATCCCGATCAAAGTAAGCAGTGACCCGATCACGGCCACGACAGCTGGAGTCATGCGGTGCTGCCTCTCCGGGCGCGCCGCGGAGGTGGGGCCACCTCGTACTCGGGCACCGTGGCGGCCCACATGATGACCCCGACGTGCGAGGTGAGATACCAGATTGCGACGAAACCGCCGCGGGAGTAGTCGCCACCGATGACGGCGGCCGCGTAGGCCGTGGCCCACACGGTGGGGGGAATGAGTGCAGCCCCGAAGCCGAGCCAGTCCCGGCCGACGTGCAACCAGGCCGCAGCGAAGGTGACGAGGCCGGCGCCGATCCAGAGCCAGGACCAGTGTCGTAGGGAGCACAGGTAGGTGAGGAGCTGGAGCCCGTTGCCAGATGGCGGGTCGACGAGGAAGGAGATGCCCCAGCAGGTCTTCCCGATGCCGAGGATCGCGAGGAACTGGCCGCGGCGGCCCAGCACTCTGGCGAGCCGCCGGACCGTCCGGCACATCAGATGGCCACCGGCCCGGGCCTCTCGCCCGCGGGCGCGGCGCTCGGGCAGGTCGGGTAGGCCGGCGGGCGGGCCCAGCCGAGGAACCAGCCCGCCACGGTCTGCAGCGTGCTCCCCCGCAGCCGCTCGCCCAGGCGCTCGAGGAGGCGGAACGCCAGGTAGTAGAGGAAGGTCACGACCGCGGTGACCGCGGTGGTGACCTGCTCGTCGGACAGGTCGAGGCCGGCCCACAGGGCTAGGCTGATCAGCCACCCGGCGACGAGCGGCACCGCGGTACGCATGACGGAGATGAAGAGTGCGGGCATGGTTAGTCCTTCACGTCGAAGCCGTAGCGCTCGCCGAGGCGGCGCAGGGTGGTCTTGCCGGGGATGCCGTCGGCGTCCTTGCCGGTGTAGCCGCAGCGGCGCTGCCATGCCGCGTAGGCGGCGACCGTGCGCGTGCCGAAGTGGCCGTCCGCGTAGGCCCGCTTCAGCAGTCCGGCCCGGACGAGGGCGTCCTCGACGGTGCGGGCGCCGCTGTAGCTGACGGGTGTGCCGGAGGCGGCCGGGTCTCGGCGGGCCGCGGTCACGAGCTTGCTGAGGTCGACGACCGGACGCGTCGGCGCGGCCGGCTTCTCCGGGGCGGGCTTGGGCGCGGGCTTCGGCTCCTGGTCCTCGAGGAGCTCGGCGACGCGCGCCCGGATCCGGTCCATGGTGAGCGCGGGACCGCCCCGCTCCCCGATCGGGCCGCGCGGGTCGATCTTGCCGGGCTGCCACTCGCTGTGGCCGATAACGGAGCGGGCGCCCCAGCCGTGCGCCCGGCAGATCGCGGCGGCGGCCTGCGCGGTCGCCTCCACCTGCGCCTCGGGCCAGGGGTCCTTGTTGTCCCCGAGGTTGACGCACTCGAAGCCGTAGAAGCGGCTGTTGCCGTCGGTGTTGGCCTCGTTGTCCGCGGGCAGTCCCGGGGACTCGGCGATGACCGCGCGCAGGACGTCGTCGTCGCCGGACCCGGCGTGGTTGGCGCGCCCGTTGCCGACCAGGTGCACGGTGCCGTCCTTGGCGATGACGCCGTGGCACAGCGGGCCGGGAAGGGAGGCGTGCCCGTGGAAGCACAGCCGCACCGAGGCGTCGGTGCCCTCCGTCACGGTGTGGTGGATCATCACCCCGTTGACCGGGCCCCACGGCCCCTTCTTGTTGCGGTTGTTGCTGCGCCAGCCGGTCGTCTCGACGACCTTCACGCCCTCCTTGCGGAGGGCTCTCACAAGGGCATCGGCGGACAGGGGGTCAGCCATACAGGCCTCCAGACATGCGGAAGCCCCCGGCAGCGGCGCGGGGGCGGTGAGCGGGCGGTGGGTCAGGCGGGCAAGGTGGCCGTGAGGGCACTGACCATGCGGCGGGCCAGGTAGGCGTGACCGGCATCGGTCGGGTGCACGTTGTCGGCACCTACGTAGGCGGCGACCTGCCCGGCCCGGATCCATGGGCCCTGCTCAGCGACGAGGTTGCCCGTCGCGTCGTAGACGTTGCCGGTGACCGGGCTGGCGAACGGGTATCCGACGCTCGAGGCCGCTGCCCGCAGCGTCTCGTCGGTGTTGACGATCGAGGCGGCGGGGCTACCAGTCGGCGCCCAGCACCCGGCCACGAGTACCTGGGCCTTGGGCACGCCAGCCCGGATCACGGCGTACAGATCCGTGGCCGCCGCGGCAATGGCCGACTGGGAGCCGCTGTTGTCGTTGTATCCACCCCAGATCACCAGGCGGTCGGGTGCCCACGGGATCACGTCGATCGGGGCGCGGGTGCCGAACGTGGCGGTGGTTCCGGGGGTGATGTAGCCGGTTCCGCCTCGGCCCTGCTCCCACACGTCGGTGGAGCCGAGGAGACGCCCGGTGCGGTGAACCCACGTGCCCTGACCTGCTCCAGTGTTCTGGTTGCTGCCGTCGCCGATGCTGTCGCAGAGGGCCATGAACCGTCCGCCGCGGTGCATGACCTGCCACATCGACGCACTCGGCGGCAGGTACACGCCGCCGAACGGCATCGTGGTGAAGTCCAGGCGGATGCGGCGCGGGGCCGCGGAACCGAGGTCGATGGTCAGCATGTGCCCGGAGCCGGCCGTCGTGCCGCCGCTGCTCTGCATCAGGTCCGTCACCTTGCGGCCGTCGATGGACAGCCGGTACATCGACGCGGTGCTGATGTACTTGAAACGGACCTGCATGACCTGGGCATCGGTCCCGAACTCGACGGACCAGTGGCTCTGACCGCTGGCATAGGTGTTCGGGTAGCGGCTCAGCGGCAGCACGTAGTTGGTGTCCGGGGCGACGGTGCCCGCGGTGAAGTTGCCCGCGCCGGCCCAGGTGTACGGGCCGCGGACGTCGGTGCCGGTAAGCGCGATCGGAGCCGGGGAGTACCGGATGTACCCGGACGTGGGTGTCGTCGTCTGCGTGGTGGCGATGGTCGGCGCGGCCCCGGAGTACAGGCTGTCCGCGAGGACCTGGTCCGGCATGTCCCGGCGCCGCCACGGGCTGCCCCAGCGGACTCCTGCGGCGGAGGCCGGGTCAGCGACGAGGGTTTCGCCCAGGCCGCCGACACCGAGGCGCGTCACCGAGGCAGAGGCGTCAGCCACCAGCAGGTCGCCCTTGGCGGTGGCCGTGGACTTGGCGACGGAACCGGACGTTGCCGCGGAGAACGCAGCGCCGAGGTCCGAGGTGAGTGTCCGTCGGCGCGGCCCGCCGCCCCCGTTGGCGTCGAGGTACAGCGACTGCACTCCGTCCGGGCCCCAGAACTCCGGCACGGCGCCGGCGTTGTCGGTGACCAGCTGCCCGTCAAGGAGCGGGGTGACACCGTCGGCGGCCAGGAGGTCGGTGTGCTGGGTGCCGCCCGTCGCCGCAGACCAGGCGGTTACCGGTACCCCGGCGATCAGGGACGCTCGACCGGCCTCATCCGGAGCGATGACGTAGTCGGCTGTGGAGCCGAACAGGTAGCGCGCCACTCAAATCCTCCACGCGATGCTGGTGCCTTGGACGAAATCGCCCTCGGCGATGTCGGGGTGCTGCGTCAGGTAGACCTGACCTGGGCCGTCCTCGGCGTTCGCCGCGTTGACGGTGATGCGCGCGGGCTTCTGGCCGGTCACGTAGGCCCCGGCGTACTGGGCGCGCGTGGGGTGCCGGTATGCCTCCGGAATGGTGATGGGAAGCCTGATGTTCGTGGCGGCCGCGAGGGTGCCGCCGGTTCGCTTCCAACTTCCGAGACGGCATGTGACCAAGCCGCGCTCCAGTTCGAGGACCGTTTCCACGCTTGTCTCCCAGCCGGACAGGGGGACGGTGGGGATGGTTGACTGCCCTGGCTCGTGCAGCACAGCCCACGTGGTGCCGGTCCAGAGCACCAGGCGGCCGGTGTCGGTCTCGAAGGCTTGCTCTCCACGCTGCGGGAACAGCGGCCTGGAAGGCGAGTTGCACGGCCGGATCCGGGTACCGACGTACTGTTCCTGCCGCTGCACGGTCACCGATGTCGCACCGTTCGGGACGGTCACCTGCGCGACAGGAACCTCCCATAGGCCGGTGCCACCGGTGTCCCGCACAAGGCTGGGCGCGCTGGAGCCGGGTGCCCCCTGTCGGACCGCCGCAGTGACCTGCCACGTGGACCGATCGAGTCGGAGGACGACGCGGTCGTATCGCGTCTGACCGCTTGCGTTCGCCGTGACGGGCAGGGTGAACGGCGCGCTGCCAGACGTCCAGTAGTGGCCGCGCACGGACGCACCGACATCTGCGCTGACCTGCACATTGAGGCCGGGCGCTGCCGTGACAACTGCCGAGTCCGCCGGGCTTCCGTACACACCGTCGTCCGAGAACCGTGCGCTCAGCAGTTCGTACTCGGCGTCGGTCACGACCCTGTCGTTGTAGTCCGGGCTGGGCCAGGATGCCTGCGCCACGGCTCACCTCCTCGTCTCGAGCCGCGCGAGGCGGCTGGTCAGGGCGCGCAGCTGGCGCACGGTCTCGGGGTCACTGGTGGCGCCCTGGCTGCCGATGACGGCGGTGACGTACTCGCCGGCCTCGGGGGTGGCCTGCATCTGGATGGAGCGGACGATGTCGGCGACCTCGACGCCGTCCCGGACCGCGACCGTGACGCGGTCGCCCAGGCCGTAGTCGCGGCCGGCGCGCAGGTCCGGGGTGTCGACCGTGACGGTCGCCAGCTCCACCTGTTCCCGGGTTTCGGTGAGCTCGGCGTCCCCGGCGGCGGTGAGTTCACCGTTCACGTTGTTCGGGGCGCCGCCGTCCAGGTAGCGCTCGATGCGCCACCAGGCGCTCGCCGCCGCGGCGTCCGACCGCTCGATGAACGTGCGGCTGGTGCTGCCCTCGATCTCCGTACCGGCCGTCAGTACGTGCGTCGCGGTCGGTGCCGTTGACCGGTAGGTGACGCTCCTCAAGTTGCCCAGGCCGCGCGAGAAGCGCGCGATGCCGGTGAGGTCCTGCGGTTGGTAGACCTCGAAGAGGATCTGCGCGCCGCTCTGCCGGGTGCGGAAGCCGAGTTCGCCGCCGGCCGCGGCTGCTGCACGGCACACGTCCAGCAGCGGCTCGAAGCGGGTACGGACGGTCGTCGTGGTGCCGACCCCGGCGACCGGCCCGAGAGCCAGGCCGGGGATCCGGCGCGCGGCCAGGGCGCCCGGCCCCGCATTCTCATTGACCAGGGTTCGGATGATGCTCTCGGCACCCGTGGCGTTGATCTGCCGCCACGTGAAGCCGGGCTGGGTGGACCAGCCCGAGGCGGGCACGGGCCAGGTGATGTACCCGGCGAGCACGGCCAGGTCGTCGGCCCATGCCGCGGTGACGGTGCCGGGGCCCGGGTCCTGATCCACGCTCCAGGCGTAGCCCACCGGGGCCTCCATCGGACCGGCGGACCAGACCTTGCCGTCCCGGATCATCACGATCCGGTTGCCGGGCTGCAGGAGTTCCATCACGTCGTCGCGGGCGGGCAGTGTCAGCAGCCCGGCCCCGGGCTCGTTGAACCGCGTGGTGACGTCCGCGTTCGTCCATCCGTCGAGCGTCCCGAGCACCTTGAGCTGGCGGTCCGTCACCAGGAAGGACAGGCTCATGCGGTCTCGTACCTCGGGTAGTACGTGCAGTCGATCGCCGTGCCGGGGCCGGATCCTGCGACCACGAAGGACACCTCGGTCTCGCCGGGCGGCAGGCTCCACAGGACTGCCGTGGGCCAGTCCAGGCCGCCGAGCAGGTTCTCCCCGCTGCCGGATCGGACGCTGGGCGGATCGGTGGAGATGATGACGGTCTCACCTGGGAGGAGCGGCCCGTGCGGGGTGTCGGACATGGTGAGGGTGAAGGACCCTGTGAGGGGGCCGTCCGGGCCCTGGATGGTCCGGGTGAACGTTGCCGCGGAGAGCGGCCCGGTTAGGGTCCAGGAGGGCCAGACCTCCACGTTGCCGCGGTTCACCAACGTCGTGTCGCCCAGGGTCTGGGACGACGAGACCGTCGGGTATGGCACGAGGTAGTCGGTGCCGGTGCCGCTCTCCCGGTGGATGCTCTCCGGTTCTGTGTCGACCCAGTACGGGTCCGGACAGAGGAACGTGACCACGGCCTTGTCCCAGGTGATGCCGGAGCCATCCGACCCTTGCCCCTCCCAGCCCTCCTGGTAGGTGACCGCGATCCGCCGTATCCGGCCGTCCGGGCGGCTGACCTCCAGCCAGCCCGGACGGCCCTCCGTCAGGGTCCGCGTGATGGCGTACCCCAGCTCCCGCCACAGGTCGATGAACGACTGGTGATCGTCGCCCTGCACCCACATCGGCCAGACGATCGTGCGAGCCTGCGCCTGCACGTGCCGGATGACAGCGCCGCCGCGCGGATGCGGGTCCGACGTGACCGTGTACGGGGTGGCGCCAAGGCCGCTCACGCCCTGCCCGAGGACCCACCAGTCCAGCTCGAGGTCCGTCATCATCCAGCGGCGCCCGGTCGGGTCGACGTAGGTGATGGAGACGCAGCCCAGCTGCTCCACCGGCATCTGGGGCGCCGGTACGGCCGGCGTCTCCGGTGTCGGATCCGGGCTGGTGGTGAGCGCCGTGATCAGGGGCATCTATCGGGGCCTCCCCACGCGCTGACGCGCTTCGTTCTGCCGGGTGATCAGCTGCAGGTCGCCCGCACTGATCACGCTCTGTCGCGGATAGACGTTGTAGGTGGTGGAGTGCGCCACCTGGCCGCCGGACCAGCCCGGCGGTGCGGCCGGTGCGGCGTAGAGCCGGGCGGCCTGCCCGATGGGCACTGCGGCGTAGCCGAGCGCGGCCGCCGTCTTCTGCAGCAAGGCCACCGAGCGTGCGGAGCCGTTCCAGGGGATCCACGCCTCAGGGACGCCGGCCTCGCCCGCGAGGACGTGGGTCGGCCCATCGGTGATGCCGCCCAGCGCCATCCGCACGCCTTGGTCCTGCATCCCCCGCACGAAGGTGCTGCTCCCAGGGATGGCCTTGATCTGCTTGGCGTACTGGGGCGCGATCGCCACCAGCGTCTCCCAGTCGACCCCGGCCGCGATGACGTCGCTGACGGTCGCTCCCTTCTTGCCGGACAGCACGCCGAGCATCGTCGTGACGGCCAGCAGCTGCTCCTGGGTGAGGAGCTTGCCGTTGCTCTTCAGCGCGTCGTTCGCCTTCTTCGCTGCGCTGCTGCTCTTCACGGCGGCCGCGGCGATCGCCTCGGCGTCCGCATCGCCCTGCCCGGCGAGCTGCACGGCCAGGTCGCCGTAGCCGGACTGAGCGAGCTTGAGCAGGTTGGCCTGGAACGTCTTACTCGTCGACGTCGCAGCGGTGAGCTGCTTGGTGTAGTCGGCGAGCGTGGCGGCAGCCGTTGGAGCCAGAGCCTTGAGGTCCGCGACGATCGCCTTGAACTGCGCGCTGCTGGCCTTGGCCAGCGCGTTGACCAGGGAGCGTCCCGACTCTCCCAGCCCTCTCAGCGTCTGCTCGACGTCGTACCCGGCCTTCTTGCCGATGGCGGAGAGGTTCTTCTCCCACTTCGCCGAGGACTTCACCGCGTCGTCGAGGTTCTGCGCGTACCCGGTCAGCGAGAAGCCGGACGTCTTGCTGCCCTTCTTCAAGCCCAGCGCGGCGTTGGCCTCATACACGGCAGCGCGGGCGTCCGCGACGGCCTTCCGCGTCGCCCTGGTCGAGCTCTTCGCCTGCTCCTTCAGGGCATCGTTCAGGTCGGCCCAGGCATCCCGGAGGCGCTGGATGTCGGACTCGTAGTTGCTCTGCACGGTGCTGGTGCTGATCTGCGCGGTCGCCGCGGTGTAGGTGTAGCCGCCGCCGGCGTACCGGCCGATCTGCCCGCCGCCAGCGAACCGCTCGGCGTTCAGGGCGTTGAAGAGCCCCAGACCGTACTTCTGCACGGCGGCCGCGCGGATCACGTACTCGCCGTTGCTGACCCAGGCGAGAATGCTGTCCGAGGTGCCGGTGCCGGGGCCCTCGATGGCACCGCCGCCCGGGTAGCCGGGGATGAGCCCACCGTGTGCGCGCTTGAGCTGCTGGCCGGCCGAACCGGGCTTCCGGGCCGTCCCGCTCTCGTGGTTAATGACCCAGTTGTGCACGGTCTTCCCGCGCAATGAGTTGATCTTCCGCTGGATCGCGTCGACAGCTGCGGCCGGCCCGCCGGTCGGGACGTGCACCTTCACGGTGCCGTCCGGCAACCGCTCGACCTTGATGCCGAGCTCCTCCAGGTGGGCCTGAGCCTCGGCTGTGAGGGCGTCGACCGTGATGCTCTTGCCCTTGGTCTTCGCCAGCTTGTCCAGGACGGCCTGAAGGCCTTCCCGCGCGGCCTCTGTGCGGGCCTGGACATCGGTGGTCACCTCACCCGGCACTTGCAGGTAGGTGTCAATCAAGGCGTTGGTCGCGTCCTTGGAGAACCCGGCCGCCTTCATCTGCTCGCGCAGCAGCTCGATGTCGCGCTCCAGGACGGCCTGGCCCTGCTCCTGGCTGCCGGTCTGCTCGGCGACCGCTTGGGCGTGCGCCATCGCGGCCTCGGCCGCCTCCAGGAAGGCGCTCTTGTTCTGCTGGCCCTTCTCCGTGCTGATGTCCAGCGTGCGGCCGTTCTCGGCGATCGCCTCAGTCAGCGACCGCAGCGAGCCACGGAACGCGATCTCTCTGCTGGCGGCGTCGATGTTGACGCCGTTCAGCTCCATCAGCGTGTCGGCCAGCCGCTCGGCCTCGGTCCGTGTGTCCTGGATCTGGTCGGCGGTCATCCCGAGCTCCTTGGCGAGCTCGGCCTGCTCCTCGGCGGACAGCACGGACTGGGTGTCCAGGGAGACCAGGGCCTCCTCGTAGCCGGGCAGCAGCGTGCGGAGCTTCTCCGTGGACGTGCCCTGCTTCTCGGCTTCCTGCGAGAGCCGGTCGAAGGCCTTCGCTGCCTCGTCCGGAGCCCCGGACGAGACGAGCTGCTTCAGCGCGTCGTCAACGGCCGTCAGCTTCTCCCGGGCGCGCTCCAGCTCCTCGTCATCACCGATACCGAGGTGGGTCATCTCGTACAGGACATCGCCGACGCGGTCCAGAGCGCCCGGGTGGGCGATACGGGCGACGGCCTCGCCGAAGCCGTCCAAGTCCTTGCCGAGGGTCTTCGCTGCCTCGCCGGACGCTTTGCCGGTCTTGGCCAGCTTCAGCAGCGAGTTGGCCATCTTGTCGACCTTGGGCGGAGCCTCGTCCATGGCATCGAACGCAGCCTCGACACCCCAGCTGAAGGCACCGAGAGTGGCTGTCACCACGCCCAGGCGCCCGAGCCCCATGAGAGCGGCCCGGGCCCGGGCGGCGGTGAGGCCCATGGCGGACAGGGCGATGGTGGTCTGGTGGATGCGCGGGACCAGGATCAGGATGGCCGCGCCCGCAAGGGCCGCGGCTCCACCGATTCCGGCGAAGCCGACCACGGCCTGCTGCAGACCGGGCGGCAGGCTGTTGTAGGCGTTGACGACGCTAGTGATCCACTGCGTCATCTCCCGCAGCGCGCCGTTGGCGGCCGACCCGCCCTCGATGAGCGCCACCTCGATGGCGCCGCGGAGCCGCTCGAGGTCACCGATCAGGTTGTCCGTCTGGATCTTGGCCATCCGCTGGGCAGCGCCCTGATCGTTGACGGCGGTGGTGTAGCGCGTGATGCCCTCGGCGCCGAGCTCGTAGAGGATCGTCGCCGACCGCACGGCATCGCTGCCGAAGATGGTCGCGAAGGCCGCGTTGCGTGCCTCAGGGGTGAGGTTCGCGAAGGAGGACTGCATGCGGGCGGCCAGCTCGGTCAGGCCGACGAACTGGCCCTGAGCGTCGTAGGCGCTGAACCCGACGCTGTCCATCATGGCCGCGGCTTCCTTGGACTGCGGGACCAGGCGCTGCAGCATCACCTTCAGCGAGGTGCCGGCGTCCGAGCCGATGAGCGCACGGTCCGCGAAGGCACTGAGCGTGCCGACGGTGTCCTCGAGGCTGAGGCCGGTCTGGGCTGCGAGAAGGCCGCCCTGACGCAGGGCCATGCCCAGATCGTGGACGTTCGTGGCGCTCTTGTTCGCGCCGGCGCTGAGGACGTCAGCGATGTGGGAGACGTCCTTGCCCTTCAGCTCGAAGGTGTTCATCGCCTGCGCGGACACGATCGCGGCCTCGGTGAGGTCGATCTGTCCTGACGCGGCCAGCGCGAGAGAGCCCTTCAGAGCACCGCCGATGATGTCCGCGGTGGCGATGCCCGCACGAGCCAGCTCGGCCTGCGCGTTGGCCGCCTGCGTCGCCGTGTAGCTGGTGGTCTTGCCCGCCTCCAGTGCGGCCGAGCGGAGCTTCTGCATCTCCGCACCGGTGGCACCGGTGACGGCCCTCACGTTCGACATGGCCTTGTCGAACTTCGCGGCCGACGCCGCGGCGACGGCGAACCCGGCCACGAGCACGGTGCCGACCTTCGCGCCGGCGTCGGCCAACTGCCCGGTGTTGTGGGCGGCGGTCCGCATCGACCGCGTGTAGCCGCTGATGTCCGCCCGCAGCCGGACGGTGACCGTGCGGTCGGCCATGGATCACCTCCGGTGCGTGTGGACGTGGAGGCCCGCGGTGTCGCCGCCCGCCTCCTGGAAAGCGCGCACGGCGCGGGCGGACTCGGCGCAGGCATGGCACTGAGTCAGGTCGGAGGCGTAGGCGTACTCGTTCTCCTGAGCAGTGGCCTCGCCCCATGGGCTGCCGCAGTCAGGGCACTGGTCGGCCTCGACGTGCAGGAGGGCGAGCGCCCAGTCCCGGTCCTCGTCGAGCCACAGAGGCTCACCGGGACCGGGCATCGGGCGGCCGAGGAAGATGCTGCGCGGGACACCCCAAGCCCGAGCTGCCTCTAGCTCTCGCCGCCAAGGCCCGCCAGGAGTGCGGAGGCGGCCAGCGAGAAAGGGACGGCACCCGACCGCGAGGTGTGGACGTCCCAGGCGGCGTCGAAGAGCTCCTTGACCTGGCCCTGCGTGATGACCTCGAACAGCTCGGCGGCCTGGTCCTCGTCCATGACCGGGTCGACGCAGCTGGCGGAGATCAGAGCCCGCGGAAAGGTCTCTGAGTCGAACGCCTGGTTCTCGTCCTTGGCCGGGTGCGCGGCCATCAGGTCGCTGTACTTCCTGTCGCCGATGTACCGGAACCGGAACTCGGTCTCGGAGTCTTTGATCTGCCGGTTGATCTCGGCGAGCTGTTCGGCCAGGGCCCGCGCCGGGTGCCGGTCAGCCATCGACATCGGCTCCCAGCTCTCCCCGGTGACGCGGGCGATCTCGTCCTGCAGGCGTGCGGCCTCACCGGCCAGGTCACCCGAGAGGCACAGCCGGACTGTGCGCTCCCGGGGCTTGGCCGCCTTGAGGATGTCGGCGATGTTGGCCATCAGGCGCCCGCCACCACGGCGACGTCCGTCGCGGCCGGCGCGCGCAGGAACAGCGGCGCGACGAACTTCTCGACGGTGTTCGCGGCCGACGCCTGGTCCTGCGGCTCGCCCGTCTTGACCGGGTAGATCTTGACCAGGTCACCGGTGGCGTAGGCGTCCTCGTAGGGCTGGCCGCGCCGCACGACGAAGTAGCCGCTGGTGCCGTACTTGAGGGTCTCGTAGGGCTCGTCGTCGGTGCCCGTCTCGCTGATCTCGCCCCGCTTGAAGGTGATGCTCATGCCGTCGTAGTTGCGGCGGCCGGGGGCGGACAGGTCGTCGCGGGAGGCGAGCGAGCCGGTGTCGACCGCGGCGGTCGTCGGGGAGATGTTCAGCCCGTCGGGGGTGATGCGCTCGGTCCAGTGCTTGCCCGCGTTGAGCTCGGTCGCGGTGGGTGCGGTGATGTCCGCGATGGTCGTCAGCCAGCTGACCTTGGTCATGCCGTCGCCGATGAGGTCGGCCATTTCTCCTCCAGAAATGCGCAAGGGCCCCGGTCAGGGGCCCTAGTTGGGGTGGGGGTCAGGCGGGGATGGAGTGCAGCCGGTACTGGACCGGCACGAACCAGAGAGGCGGGGTGACGTCGTCGTCGCGGGCGACCGGGGGCCCGCCGAGGTCTTCCGGCCGCCAGCTGCGGCGGCCGTCCACGGTGAGCGGCTGTGCGAGCGCCCGGCGGACGCGGCCGGCCACCCACAGGGCCCGCTCCGCCGTCGTGCCGATGCATGTCATCTGCACGACGGCGGCCAGGTCGGTGGGTCGGCCGGAGAGCGACGAGGAGGACGCCCGCCCTGGGTCGGGGTAGACCACGCAGTACTGCGTCGGTGTGCTCGCGGGAGCCCCGCCGAGGTAGGCGGTCAGGCCGCCTGCGGCGAGAGCCTCCATGACCGCGTCGACGTGGGGCAGGACATCCGGGACTGGGACGGTCATGCCGACCGCCAGGTCAGTCCACGCTCGGCGAGGAGCGCCATCTGCGCCTCGAAGCGGGGCTCCTCGGCGTCGAGGGCGCGGCCGCCGTCCCGGTGGGGCGGGTTCTTCACGCTGCCGTACTCCAGCAGGTTGCCGAGCGCGCCCTGGGGGCCGCCCTTGTCGGGCCCGATCGTCGCCATGACGACGTCCTGGCCGTAGCGGGCGATGTCGTAGCCGATGCTCCGCGGGTAGTGGACGGCGTGCTTGGGTGCGGTCTGCCGTGCGTTGAGCCTCCAGTCGTTCTTGATGTTCAGCGCGCCGCGAGCGGTGACGGCGTGGGCGTCCCGGCGCGTGACGGCGATGCCCCGGGTGAGGTGCCGCTCGAGGCGCCGCACCTCCGACATGTCGATGTCCATCAGGATCGGTCCTCCGCAGTGATCCTCCAGGCTGTGGCCTGCTCACCCATCTGGGAATCGACGACCCACAACGTGACGCCCACGAGGCGGGCGTCATGGGACTCGAGAACGTGCACCTGATCGCCGGCCAGAAGCCGAGCCTCAGCAGGGAATGTCGTCGCCCACGGCAAAGAGACGACGTACCGGCGCAAGACGCTCTCCCTCTCCCCAACCTGAACGTCCCGGCCCGCCGTCACCTCAGGGCGCACCCAAGCCCGCCCCTCGTACAGCACCAGCGATGAACCTGGTCGTGTCTCACCGGTCTCCCGGTCAAAAGCCGCCGGCCCAACACGATGCAGGCGCACCTGATCCCGCATCCGCGCCTCAGCTTCGCGCCGACCTGCCTCCAACGCGGCGTCCAGTGCGCTCACCGGGTCGCCACCGTCCCGATCCGACGGCGGTAGTCCCTCAGCATCTCCTTGTGCGCGGCAGAGAGCGTGCCCGAGCCGAGCGTCTCCGAGGCGAAGGTCCGCCGGTAGTCATCGATCGAGACATCCCGCAGACCCCCTGGATTCGTCACCGTCATCACGGCGAGGTCCAGGCAGACGGCCCTCACATCGTCGGGCACTTCCTCGTAGCCGTGCGTGTATGTGACCTCGACGAGGCCCGGGTCCGGGTAAGTGGTGGTGCCGGGGAGGCGCCGCCACCCACCCGTCCGCAGCAGCCGATCACCCGAGAGCACCCAGTCCTGCAGGATCAGGGCGTTCACCCGCACTCGAGAGACCGAGACGACCGGCATCTGCGGTAGGACGAGTTCCCGTTCGTCGATGACCCTCAGTGCGACCACGTCATCAACGACGCGCGTGATGGTCTGCCGAGTCCAACGACGGATGATTGCCGACGCGGAGGCCAGGGCAAGCTCTGCGGCTTCGGCCGGCACATCAGCCTGAGCCTGTGCGGCGAGATCGGCCGCCGTGGCGAACGGTGGCAGTGCCATGACGGCCAACCTCCTCCTGGGTCAGATGCCGTGTGACGCCTGGCGGGCCTTCGCGGCGGCGTCCTTGTCGGTCTCCGGAGTCGGCAGCCCTTCGGTCACCCCGGCCACCGTGTAGTTCTCGTTCGGCGTCGGGTCCGTCTCCACGCCGTAGAAGCCCTGCTCCTGCGCCTTGTCGGTGGCCTGCTGCACGCCGCGGGCTACCTCGTCCCCTTCGGGCACGTCCTGGTTCTGCGGCTCGCCGGCCGACTTGCTGCTGGATCGCGTTGCCACGATGCCCTCCTAGGTGCCCACCAGGGCTGCGCGCCCAGGCGGATTGCGATGACTTGGACAGTGATGGCCGGCCTGAGTGATCAACGCCAGGCCGGGGTTCGTACTGGGGACCGTGCAACTGGCGACCCCCCGTCGGTAGATCACGCGCCGACGGTCTTGAGCACACCCACCGGGTAGCGGCTGGCCTCCGTGGGTTGCTCGTTGTTGATCCGGTTCGACACCTGCCAGCCCACCCGGAAGGTGAGCCGGACCGCGGTCATGTCCTGCTGAGCCAGGTTGTAGATGATCGCGCCGGTGTTGTCCTGGATGACGGCCTGGTCGAGAACCTTCATCGAGATGTCGGACCGAACTCCGATCACGAACTCGTTCCAGTCACCCGCGAACAGGCGGACGCCGTCGACGCCCGCGCCGCCAGCGAGGGGGAACATGCCCTTCATCGCGTACTGGATGGGGTAGCCGTCCAGCGTGCGCAGGTCACCCGAGGTGCGGCCCACGTCGAGCTTGCGGCCCTGCGAGTCGCGGGCACGCCGCAGCTTGCTCTTCGCGGACGTGGCGGCGACGAAGCCGTTGACCTCGAAGCCGTCCGCCTCGACCTTCTCGTAGACGTTGTCGATGTCGCCGAAGAAGCCGCCCTGGGTCGCCGCAGTTCCCTCGTTGACGCTGTTCCCAGCCGCAGTGGCGGCGCTGAGGATGTTCGTCGGGAAGGACGACGGCGCGTTCGTCCCGAAGAAGATGGTGGAGTCGAGGAGCCGGCCGAACGCCTCCCGCACCAGCGGCTCCGCCTCGTCCCACAGGTCCGCGTCGGTGTCGGCGAGGACGTTGTCGGGGAACGGGACGATCGTCGCCATCTCCTCGATGTTGAGGAACTTGTTCTGCCAGTTGACCTCGGTGGTCTGCTTCAGACCCGTGTCACCGGAGACCCAGTACGCCACCGGCAGCGCCGACAGGACCGGCAGACGAACCTGGCCGCGGGCGACCGGGATGCGCTTGAACATGCTCAGGGCCGCGGAGTCCTCCACGGCCTTGCCGAGCATCTCCTTGGAGACCTCCTCGGGGATGAGCGCCGCGGCGTCCGTCCTGGAGGTGATGTTGTTGTAGGCCACAGCTGAGCCTGCCTTTCGTCAAGACGGCCGGCCGGTTCGAGCCGGGCCGGACGTGGTTAGGCCACACCCGCCTGCTTGCGGATGAGGTCGGTCATGGAGGTCGGCTTCGCCGCGGTGCTTCGCGCGCCCCCGTCGAAGGAGGGCGGCGCGGCGGTCTTGCCGAGGTGCGGCTTCCGCTTGAGCAGGTCCGCAAGGGCCTTCTCGATGCCCTCGCTGTCGACGTCGCCGTCGTCGCTGACGAACTCGCTGACGTTCAGGAAGGCGGCCGCGTCCGAGGGGTCCGCGAAGGCGGTGGAGGCCAGCGCCTTCACCTCGGCCCGCACGGCGCGCTCCGTCATTGCGACGATGCGCTCCTGGGTCTTGGTCAGTGCTTCGTTGGCCTTCTGCAGTTCCGTCTTGTCGAGGTCGTCGATCTCCTGCAGCCGCGCGGCGTGCTCCTTGGCGGTCCTTTCGGCCGCCCGCGCGCGTTGCTTCCACTCACTGAGCGCCTTCTCGCCGGCGGGCCCGAGAGGGGCGTCGTCGGCAGGCGCCGAGGCCGCAGAGGCAGGCTGCCCGGTGGGCTCGCCCGCCTGCGGTGTGGTGGATTCGGTTGCTGACTCACTCATGTGCGCTCCCGTTGCGGGATCAGGCCGCGCGTTGCGCGCGGTCAGGTCAGGTAGCCAAAGCGCCGCAGCATGGCGACCGCTTCGTCTCGGCTCTCGGCGAGCTCGAAGATCTGCTCCGGCATCAGGCGGGGCGTCCGCAGTTCGAAACGCGGCAGGCCCTGCTGGGTCTCGATCCGGTCCCGGGCGAAGCGGATGCCGGTTTGCTGCTCCGTGCGGGCTCTCTCCAGCCGGTAGAACGCGCCGCGGCGGGTCGTGCCCTCCCGGGTCGCCAGCACCTGGCGGCCGTAGGCCGTCATCGTCGCCATCCCGCGCCGGGCGTTGACGACCTGCGCCATGTCGGCGCCCTCACGGATCGCGCGGGCGCCAGCAACTCCAAAGACCCGTTCCTGCTCGGCCCGCGAGAGGCCGCGGAAGTAGGCGTTGGGATCCAGGAAGCCGCGGCCGCCTGCCCCGGGCCGCGTGGTGGGCGAGTACACGTCGGAGTTAATCGCCCCGCCTCTGCGGCCCTGGTTGCGGGCGATCAGGGTCGTCGGCAGGTGGACGCAGTCGCACCTGGGATGCCTCTGGAAGCCCTTGTTCCAGCCGTACTCGACGCCCGCCAGGATGATGCAGCGCCCGCACGCCGGAGGCTGCACCACCCGCACGTAGCCCTGAATGGTGCGTTTGCCCGCCATCGATGAGCCGACTGCAGCCCGGCCGGCCTGCGTCACCTCTGACGAGCCGAGCATCAGTGCATGCCGCAGCCCGGCCATCAACGCGTCCTGCACCCCGAGGCCGCGGCCAATGCGCTCCTTCGTGCTGATCACCGACAGGTACATCAGCGACTCGAGCGCCCGGCCGTCCGAGGCCAGCCCGGCGAAGGAGGACGGCCGAACCTTGCCCACCCGCTCCGGGTCGGCACCCTCGGCGTCCGCGACCGCGTCAACGTAGTCGTCGGCCAGGCCAGCCGAGGCCAGCTGTCCGGCGGCCACCATTTCCACGATGCGCCGGCCGACGCCCGCGTCCCACGACCCCGTCAGGTCGGCGGCGTCCAGCAGCCCCCACAGAGCCTGGATCCGATTCACGGCCTTCCGGGTCAGCCGCTGCTGGCGGCGGTAGTAGTCCAGCCCGATGCGCCTCGCTGCTGCTGCCACCCGTCAGCCCTCGACCGGCCCCGACGCCGGCGCGGTCGGCTTCGGGCCGTACTCGGCCGCCACGTCGCCCGCCAGCGCCCGGTCCAGCGCGTCCTCGCCAAGCTTGCGCCACCGCTCGATCTCCTGCGGCGTGGCTCCCCAGCGCTCCCACAGCACCTCGCGCGGCACCCCCAAGGAACCCATCTTCACCAGGGCGTCCACCAGCTCGCCCTCGGTGCGCCACTCCGGGGACTTCCACACGATGCGGGCCTGGGAGGAGGCGAAGCCGGCTAGGCGCATCGTGCGTTCCAGCCCCTCCTCCAAGAACCGGCGCCGCTGGTAGATCTTGTGGATGAGGCCCGCCTCCGCGGCCTTCAGGGCTTCAGCGGAGAGGTTGACCAGCGAGCCGAGCAGGTAGTGCGGCGGGGTGGAAGTGATCGCGGCGATGTCGTGGACGTCCTCAACCTTCGCCTTCAGGTACCCAGACAGGTCGGCTGCGGCGAATTGCCCGAACTTGGCTCCGGCGTCCTCGGCGATGAGGATCTTGTTGACGGCGACGTCGAACGGCTCGATCTCCTGCCCGTTGTCGTCGAGCGGAATCTCCATGCCCGTAGCCCACTTCTGCGGGAAGGCAGCCGCCTCCTGGGTCATCATCCGGTCCGAGATCGTCTTGTTGATCCGGTCCTGGATGCCGGTCACCGACCGCAGCTCCGACGCCCCCGGCTTCAGCATCCGCGGCCGGTTCGCCAGCTCCCCGAACGGGACCTCGCCGAGGACGTTCGTCCCGCCCCACTCCTCCCCGGTCACCTCGCGGCGGGACCACCGCGGCCGGCCGCCCGCCTTCGGCTCCGGCGCCTCGAACTTGTAGATGCGGTCCGGGAGGTAGACGGTGCAGCAGAGCTTGGCCGTCCAGTCGTCCAGCCACAGCTTCAGCGCGGCGGCAGGAACCCCGGAGGCGTCCGGCCGATACTCGACGATGACCTGCGTCGGATGCTCCGGAGTGATCCGGAAACCTCCACCGGATGCGGGCGACACCATCAGGTACGCCGTGCCGTGGATCGCTGCCTCCAGGAAGGCGAGCTGCGAGCCGCCGTCCAGATTGTTCTCCTGCCACAGCCTCCAAGCCGCCTGGTCGGCGTCGCCTTCCACGTCGGACTGGAAGCCGGCCACTTCCAGGCGGCCCACGAAAGCGTCCACCACGAGCTCGCAGTAGTTCGCCCGGGACATCTTCAACAGGCGGCGAAACGGCGCCCTCGCCTTCTCATGCAGATGCGGCAGAGGGTGCTCGCACTCGTAGTAGGCGTCGAAAACCTCCGTGTCTCCTGACCGCTTAGAGAGCTTCTCGTACAGACGGTCCCGCCACCACTCCGGCGACTCGACAGCAGGCTGAGGCATGCGCCCCCCTCTCGGTCAGAAGCCGCGCGCTCTGCGCCTCTTGGGCTGGGCCAGGCCAGCGGCGACGCAGTCACGGCGGGCCTCCCAGGACAGGCACCCGGCCATGGCCAGGTCGATCTTTCGGGGCGAGTCGTGACGGTCCTTCTGGATCGTCCACATGGGCTTGCCGTCGTCGTCCTTCGCGCGTGCCTGCTTCTTCACGGCCTGGGCGATGTGGCGGGCGAGCGCCTCGTCGCCGTCGTGGCTCAGCTCCCCGCCTGCCATGGCCGTGCGGTAGGCCCGCAGCGCGAACGCCATCTGCTTGTCGCGGTGTGTCCACCAAGGGGTGACGCGCTTCTCGCCGTACTTGCCCTGCCAGCGCGCCACCGCGTCCTCGTACCAAGGCGGATCGGCGTACACGCGGACGACCTTGTACGTGTCGAACGCGAGCGCCAGGCACAAGTCCAGCTCCCGCTCCGGGACCTCCCAGTCCTCGGCCTCCACCTTGTTCAGCGGGGACTCCCACACCCCGAGCGGCCACTGGAAGCCGGTCTCCAGGTGCGTGGCAACGAAGCCCGTGGAGTCCTTCCACTTCGCGCCGTCGAAGCCGATGACGATCGGCTCCTTCTCTGGCACCCGGAAGTCCGGCCGGGCCAGCCCCGCCCACTCCGCCTTGTCGAAGGCCTTCGCGGACGCGGTGCCCGGCTGGTTCAGGAAGTACCGGCGGGCGTCTGCCGGGTCCGTGTCCGGCTCGCGCATGTCCGAGGCGATGCGCTCCAGGTCCATCCACTCCGCGGCGTCGCCGTACACGTAGGTCAGCGCCGGCATCAACTGTGCGTCGTCGTGCAGGTCCTCCACGTGAGGGCCTTCGCGGTGGTCGAACAGCAGGCCGCCGTCCTTCACCCGGCCCGCCCGCACCGCCTTGGCGTATTCGTGCGTCGCCTCCGCCACGCTGTTGTCGCCGACCGCGTACATCGTCGACGTCTCCAGCGACCACGGATCCGCGGCACGCCGCTTCACCAGGTTGCGGCGCACCGTCTTGTGCATCGCCCGCAGCTCAGGCAGCACGTACAGGTGCGTCTCGTCGAAGACGGCGAACGTCTCCTTACCGCCGTCCTTCGCCGCGCCCGACGACGTGGACGGCACGATCTCCCCGCCGCCCTCGATGAAGATGCGGCTGGACGTCTGCGCGCTGCGGCCCAGGTCGATGCCGGGGAACTCGTCACCGGCGACGTCCACCAGGTGCTCGAGCATCGCCGTGACGTTGTCGTAGGTGTTGCCGGACTGGTTCTCCTCCGTCGCCAGACACCGGATGTACGGGTACGTCTGCGGCCGGCCGACCGGCTCGCCGTCGGCGTCCCAGCCGTCGAACCGGCACGGGCCGAGCGCCTCGAAGGCGACCAGCGCACCGGCCAGCTCGCTCTTCGCGCGGCCCTTCGGCCGGGACAGGAACGCCCGGTTGACCTTCCGGCGCCCGGTGACCGGGTCCAGCCTGTAGGCGCGGACGATGAACGCGGCCATCTCGTCGTCGATGACGAGGGGCTGGCCCTGGACGTCGCCGGGGCCGTGGCAGAGGTAGGTCTCGATCCAGTCGATCGCGGTGAAGCCGAGGGAGACGACCCGGCTTGGGTCAGTCTTCCGCCTGGCCATCGACGACCTTCAGCACCCGGTTCTTGCGATTCGTCGCGGCCCGGGTCCGGGCCGCCCGGCGGGCCGGGGCGGCCTCCTCCTCGGCGACCGTCCAGCGCAGCCGCAGCCGGTCCGCAGGCGTCCCGCCCATCGCGGCCTCGTTCAGCCGGATCTCCGAGAGCAGTTCCTTCTTCGGCTCCAGCCAGTACTGCTCGACGAGCTGGGCGAGCATGTGCAGGCGCTGCCAGTCCGTAGCGAGGAAAGTGGACGCCTGGGGGCTGGTACGCCAGGTCTCGTACCAGGACAGGGTGCGGGTGTCGTAGTCGTGGCCGCCCGGCAGCGCCGGGGTCGGGCCGGTGGGTCCGTTCGCCGGGAGGACGGCGCCTGCGACCGGGTCGGCGTTGCGCCGGCGTCGCTGTGACGGGTCCTTCGGCACGGGGCCGGTGCCTGCCATCGGAAGCTCCTCTCGCCGTGCCGTTGCGGCACTGGGGGCGGTGGCCGTTGCGGCCGCCGGGTGGCTACTTGGAGTGCCTGAATCATGATCAATTGGACCTTCGAGACCCGTACAGACCGCGAGCTACCTCCCCGGCGGTCCGTCGGATGATCTTGATTGGGGGCCTCCCCCAGGGGGATCATGACTCAGAGTGACGATCAACCGTCGCCGGTCAAGCCCGTGGTGGTGCCGGCCTCCATCGTCTCGGCGACGTGGATCATCCCGGTCCGCTCGATCCAGGACAGGCCGTCGGAGTAGGCCAGGCTCATGCGGACGTCGCCGTCACCGTCGATGACCTTGAGGAGGACGACGGCGCCGGCGAGCAGCTCCCCCTCGTCCAGCGTCGCCTCGATACCGAGAGCGTCGAGCGCGTCACCGATCGGCCTCGTGCTCACTGATGCCACCCTCCGGGCTGATGACGTGCGGTCTCACTGCTGTGGCACGGCTGGCACAACCCGCGGCCGTGCCTTGGGTCGTCCGGGTCCAGGCCGCGCTCGACCAACTCGCGTCGACCGAGCGGCCAGTGGTCCGCGTGCACTGACGGCCGGCCGCACGGTGCGGTGTGCCCATGCGCCTGGTCGTCGCACACACAACACGGGTCGCGGGCGAGGACTCCGGGACGGAACCTGCGCTCATGCCCGCGGCCGTAGCCCCTCTGCCGTGCCGTGCCGCGGCGGCGGTCCGCCTGCCGCCGATGCTCAGGGCAACGGCCGGCGTCCGTGTACTCGGGACAGCCCGGGACAGAGCAGACTCGCCAGCCTGCGCCTCTGGGCACGGCTACCACCTCCGCGGGTGCGGCGCCGGCCGTCCGTCGCACGTTGGGTTGTGCCAACCAAGAAGGCGGCAGGCGAGGCGGCGTGGAGCGCAGTAGGCGAAGTCGCGGGGTTCAGCGAAGGCGTAGCGCACCCAGTAGCCGAGGGACGTTCGGCATTCCCCACGAAGCAGGACAGTGGGCATGGGCCTCCCGTCTACGGGTCGGGGCGGTCCGGGCGGGCTGCCGTATCCCGCCGCCAGCCGTCGTCACCGGCTCTTCCGGACCGCCCCGAGAACGTGCAGCGCCCCCGCCGCGGAGCCGTCGGCGGGGGCGCAGTCTTGCCGGTCGATCAGCGGCGCTTACAGCGCTCAGCCACCAGTTCGGCGGCGTAGTCCCAGTCGAGTTCGTCGCTTCCGGTGGAAGTCTTCATCTGCTCGGCGGCCCAGGCGGTGCCGAACACCTCGATGCCGTCGCACATGTCGTTCTTGCGGGACTCGGTCATGTCGTCCCAGGCCATGCTGACGCTGAGCAGAGTCAGTGTGCCCTTGTCGACGGTGGGGCTTGCCGACGGCGTGGGGGCCGGCGCAACGGTGGCGAAGCTGGGCTTGGCCGCTGGTGCGGCCGAGGTCTTATTGCCCTGGTAGACGATGCTGCTGAACACGGCGAGCGCAACGAGCGCGGCGACAGGCAGGCCGCAGCCGAGGCCGACAAACAGGGGCCATTCGCGGCGGGGGGCTTGTCGGGGCGGATGTGGCGGCTGCGGCGGCTGCGGCGGCTGCGGCGGCTGCGGCGGGCCGACGATGGGCGGCTGCTGCGCCCACCTTGGCTGCTGTGGCGGTTGCTGCGGTGGCTGGCCCCACTGCGGCGGCTGGTTCATGTGGTCCCCCCACGTAGATGGTGTGGAGGAAGCGTAGTTGCGCGGGCCGGATTTGAACCGGCGGTCTCCGGAGGATGGGTTCCGGTGAGCTGACCGGGCTGCTCTACCGCGCGATGAGTCCCGCCATCCGGGCGGCGGGACGTTCAGGCTGCGCGGGCTCGCCGCCCGCGGCTGTTTCCAGCGGGGTCCGCGTGCCGGTGCTTGGCGCCGGCATCGCCCGCGGCCTTCACGGTCGGCAGGTGGTAGAGCGGCTGCCCGTCGCCGATCCGCACCCGTTCGATCTTCCCTCGAGACTCCCACACGCGGATGGTGCCGGGGCGCACACCGGCCGTCCGGGCGGCTTCCCAGATGTCGCCCAAGTCCTTCTGATAGAGGGCTCGCAGCTCCGGGTTGGGGAAGTCGGGCACGGCACCTCCCGGGTACGCAAGAACCCCCACCGGTTCAATCACGGCGGGGGTTCAGGTGCTTTTGCGACGGGTGTTCCACCATCGAATTCTGAGGTTACAGTCGGTGGCGATCACTGGCAAGCGCTACCCAACGCAACTGGCGCTGCTCAGCGGTTGTTGGTCTTCACCCAGACGCCCGTGGTGTGGGTCTCGCGGTGGTCCTGGTCGACTAGCGCTGGCCCCAGTATCGGGCCACCCTCTGCGCGTCCTTCTCGCGGCTGGCCGCGAGCTTCTTGCGGTCCTCGGCGTCCTTCTCGGCAGGCGTCTGGTCCCCCCACGCGTGGGCTTCCGAGGAGTACGTGGTCTTGTTGCTGCGGCCGAAGATGCTCATGTCTGCTGTCCTCTCCCTGTTTGCGGTGATGTGTTCATGTTTCCACCGGAATGCGTCGTCTGGCAGGTGTCCGGCGCTATGGGAAACGGGAAACGCCCTTAGGCGCTTACCGCTTGTTCACGGTCTTGGCGATGACGCCCTTGGTGTGGGTCTCCCGGTGGTCCTGGGTGACGTTCGCCCCGTCGTAGTGGTGGTGGTGTGTGGTTCGCACGCCGGCGAGCTTCCGCAGGGTGGCGCCGACGGCCAACACCAGGGCGACGGGTGTGGTCGCGCCGATGGCGAGCTGGGCGGGGTCGACGGTGCCGAGCGCCCACAGCACCAGCGCGGTGCTGCCGCCGACGGGCAGGGACGCGGCGCCCACGGCGAGGATGACGGTGCTGGCGTCGGTGGCGCGCTGTGACATCGGCGGCCGGCCGGGCTGCGGGACGGGCGGAGTCGGGCCGTAGGCGGGGAGCGGGCTCTCGTCGCGGTAGCCGACGGCGAAGGCGCCGATGATGCGCCGGGCCTCGGCGGCGGCCTGCTCGTCGGTCAGGGGTGGGGTGGTCTCGGTGTTCATCGCGATCTCCTGTCGGTGGTCTTTTCGGGTTGTCGGACCCTGCCCGGACCCTGTCCGCCGGGGGCGTTTCCGCAGGTGGGACCCTGCCCGGCCCCTGCCCCAGGCCGTTCCGACCCTGCCGGGGCGAGGCAGGGTCGGACTGGACAAGGCGGGGTGCAAGACAGGGCAAACAGGGTGCCGGGCAGGGTGCAAGGCAGGGCAAACTGTGACAGCTACTGGAGTTCGTCGAGTCGGAACCCGCGGGACTCGCGGCCGTCCGCACCACGCACCTTCACCGCGTCGACGGTGACGCCGATCGCCGCCAGGTCGTCCTTAAGCAGCTTGCCGACCCGGGTGCCGTACTGGGCGTCACTCTCGCTGTCGCCCCGCTGGTAGCGGCCGTCGACGGTGGCGAGATAGGCGAACACCTCGGCGCGCGTGGCCTCCCCGCGGCCAGTCGACGACACCGCCTTGATGAGGTGGTCGAGGATGGTCACGTCTGTGACGGGCAGCGTGCCCGCCTCCTGCCGCAGCCGGTGGGCGCGCTCGAGGATCGCCGCGACCTCGTCGTCGTCGTAGTAGTAGCTGCGGACCATCTCCGGCTCGGCGCCCTCGCCGTCCATGTAGATGCCGACACCCCGTTGCGACTTGAGGATGTCCTGGGCGTTGTGGCCGGCGGACGCGTAGCCCTGGCCGAGGATCGTGTCGGAGGCCTGCGGGGTGAGGCAGCGCATCGCCCACCGGATGGACAGGATGTCGCGGATACCGGTCGGCACCGAATCGCTGTCCGGCTTCTGCGTCGCCGCCAGGGTGATGACGCCCAAAGCGCGGCCCTGCTGCACGATCAGGCGGAGCAGACGCTCCATCTCCTGCCGGGTCTTCTGGTCGGCGGCGGCGCCGTAGGACGACCACTCGTCGACGAGGAGAACGGCCAGGCAGACTCGCGGGTCCTTCTCGGCCATGGCCTCGGTGAGCTTCCGCGACCCGTGCTCCTTCGCGAGGGCACGCCGCTCGGGGATCTCCACCTCCCAGATGTGCTGCAGGATGGCGAGGAGGTTCTTCGGCTCGCCGTCGGTGTCGAACATGGTCGCGATCGGCTCAAACGGCGTGATGTCGGCGCCGGCCTTGCCGTCGGCGAGGTACATGCGAACGGTCGGGTCGAGCGCGGCGGCAAGCAGGAGGTCGTTCGCGCCGGACGACTTGCCGGAGCCGGGCTCGCCTCCGAACAGCCCGGATCGCTCGACCCACGAGGTGAGGACTTCTTCGCCGCGGAGGTTGACGCCCATCCAGATGGGACGCCACAGGTTGACTCGCTCTACGCCGAGGAGCGGCCCCTTGTCGGGCTTGGTGGAGAACGGGAGCTTCATCGAGACCCGCAGGTGGATGGTGTCCTCGCGGTCGCCGCGGGTCTGGTGGATCTGCTGCACGGACACGCCGAACCCGTTGGCGAGGCCTGCGCGTGCGTCGAGGGCCTTCTTGGCGGGGGTTCCGGAGGGCAGCCGGAACACGACCTGCCAGGCCTTGCCGTCGGCGGTGAGCGTGCAGGGGGTGAGGAGCCGCAGCGCGTCGTCGGAGCCGATGACCTTGGCGTCACGGTAGACGCGGTTGACCATCTCGTCGGTCATTCGGTCGCCGTCGCCGACCTTGGAGTCCCGGTCGGTGTAGAGCTCGCCCGCGCGGGTGCGGCGGCCGATGAGCGCGAGGGCGGCCAAGGTGGCGCCCGCGGCGGCGATACCGCCAGGTGCGCCAAGGAGGTAGAGGCCGGTGCCCTCGACACCGGCGACCGGGGCCAGGGCGGCGGCCGCGCGGATCGCCCGCCGGGTGCGGGCGTTGCCGCGGGCTGCCCGGTACTT
>NZ_JACADT010000120.1:0-9587 GCF_013421635.1 Streptomyces sp. UH6
CGTGCTCCAGGCCGTCGGCCGCATGGGCGACGGCGGCGTCGAAGTCGCCCTGCTCGGCGCGGAGGTCGGCCAGGTCGAGGTGGAGCGACCAGTTGGCGGGGTCCAGGGTGAGGGCCCGTTCGAAGGCGGCGGCCGTCCGGTCGAGGTCCCCCAGGCGGCGCCAGGTTCCGGCGCGGACCACCTCCGTCAGCATGACCGGCTCGACGAGGTCGGCCTGGTCGCACAGCGCGAGCGAGGCGTCGGTGAGGCCGCAGGCGCGCAGGAAGATCGCCATCCTGGCCATCGCCTCCGGCTGCGGTCGGCGTGCGGTGACGGTGTCGATGGCCCAGAACCAGTTCCGGAGCCCCGTGCGGACGGCCTCGGTGTCGAGGGGCCGGCCGTAGTCCGTCGTGCGCATGACGGCTTCGGCGAGGGCGTCGGGGCTCACGGAGTCCAGGAAGCGGTCCTCGCCGAACCAAGGGGCCTCGGCCCAGGGGATGTCGGGGCGGGCGCCGGTGACGGAGCCGAGTGCCATGACGGCGCCGTCCATGTCGCCGTCGAGGAAGGCCGCGTACGACTGGGCGAGCACGGCGCTCAGCGAGGTGCCGCCGGTGACGGTGTCGGCGAACTCCGCGGGGTGGTCGCGGCGCAGTTCGGCGAGGGCGTCGTAGGGCTCGGCACCGGCCGGGTCGGAGGCGATGGCACGCGTCAGCTGCTGGACGGCCGCGGCGGGACTGCCGCCGCAGTGGGCCAGGACCTGGGCGAGGGCTATGGCGGCGGCTGCCGTTGTGTCGGACATGCGACGAGGTTAGCGAGGGCCCGGACCGGCGGCCGGCCGGCCGGTCACCCGGCCAGTGGCTGGATGGCCGGCTTGAACTCGGCGAAGGTCAGGCCGACGGGTGCGCCGGCGTTGTGGGTGACCCGGACGGCGAGGGGGACGCCGGGATTGCAGACGATGCCCCAGACCTTCGTCCAGTACTCGCCGCCGACCGTGGGGGCGCGGTGCTCGGTCGCCGTGGTGTCCACGGGGCCGAACAGTTCCAGCGGGTCCCGGGCGAACTGGTCCCGGTACTCCGTGGCATCGGTGGACACGGCCCGATGGACCCGCTGGGTGAGTCTGTCCCGCTGCGGTGAGGGAGAAAAGCCGATCAGACCACAGCCGGTGCCCTCTATGGTCTTCACATGGGAAAGGGCTGCGTGTTCTGCGGAGGCACTCCTCTGACGAAGGAGCACGTTCTTCCGCGCTGGCTGAAGGTGGCACTGGATCCGACAGTCCGGCGGCACCGGTACATCGCGCTGAGCGGGGACGTAACGCGACAGCACGTCGCTCCGCCGCTGAACGAGCAGGTGAAGGTCGTCTGCTCCGGCTGCAACAGCGGCTGGATGAATCAACTTGAGGAGGACGTGCGGTCCTTCCTGCCTGACCTCATCCGGGGGAAGCCCCACGACCTCGACCTGGAAGCCCAGAAGGCTTTGGGTTCGTGGTCCTTGAAGACCATGCTCATGTACCTGCAGACGCATCCCGCCGAGGCCCGCAGGGTGGTCCCGGAGGAGGACTTCGGCAGATTTCACCAGACCCACCAGCCGAGCGCGTCGATGCTTGGACGCCTGGGCTTCATGAACTACCCGCCGGACGACTCGATCCCGCTCGCGGACACCCTGTTCCAGGGATACGGAACTCCTGGCACGGACCATGTCGCATGGGTCGGCACACTCAAGGTCGGCTGCATGCTGGTGCAGATCATCCGCGTCCCCGATGTCGCAGAGGGGTACCGACTGACTCCATACGAACCGCTGCCGTCTCTGCGGCAGCTGTGGCCGCCGGCCGAGCCCATCGGTTGGCCTCTCCCGGCGGCGATTCCGTACGAGGCCATGACGGGACTGGCCGCACCCGACGGACTCGATCTCCCCGTCACACCTGTGTAGAGCGAAAGGACGACTCCCTCTCGTACGAGGCGCTCTGGCACGGTGCCCGGGCATTTGCACAGTCAGCGCTGGAAGCCCATGCCGGCAGGCTGCTCCCCCATTCGATAGCCCTGACAGAGTCAGGCCCGCTACCGTCCCGGCATGGACGACTCCCTTTCCTTTGAGAGCTTCCTCGCCGGCGCGAAGAAGGCCGCTCACAGGGCCATGGACGACCACGGGCGGGCCGAGTACGACGAGTTCGCCCTCCATAGCGGTGTGGCCGTGGAGCGGCTCGCCAAAGCCGTCCTGGCCAAGCGCAATCCGGTCTACTTGGTCGAGATGCGGAACGGCCCCTCCGACATGCTGCTTCACTTCGGTGGCCACCTGGAGATGGAGCCGGAGAAGGTTCGTACGGTCGGCGCCAACGAAGCTCTCAAGCGCCTTCGACGCATGGCCGTCCTGCCGTCCGATCCTCAGCTCGATCTCCTCATCGAACTGCGCAACGGCACGGCCCACACCACGGTCGGAGACCAGGCCAAGACCCTGCTGCCCACGCTCGCTGAGACCGTCGGGACTCTACTGACAGACATCGGTATGCCAGTCGAGCGATTCTGGGGCCGCTGGACGAGCGCCATCCACGTGGCTATCGACAAGCACAGGGATGAGATTCAGCGAGACGTTCAGGTGCGCATCCGTCAGGCGAAAAATCGTTTCGAGGATCGGTTCGGAAACCTGCCGAGCGACCTCCTTGACGGGATGCAGCGACCACTGCAAAACCGTCGTAGCGGATGGTTTGCCGCCGGTATTCACCATGAGACTGGTCGACCTGGCCCACCTATGGGTTGGTTCCCATGTCCCGCATGTGGGAACAAGGCGGTAGCCGTGTTGGCCTCACGAAGCGAGGACGCCGAGGGTGAGCCAGACATCTTCTCGTGCACCCTCTGCGGGTTGAACCTAGCCGGAGTCGATGAGTACACGGCTGCTGGGATCAAGTTGCCGGAAACCCCTTCCGCCTGATCAGTCACGGCAGCTGTAAGTCTTGATCCGCGAAGCGTCCATACAGGTCAGCAGGTGCCTGTGGGAGTGGGAACGGACACCGTGATCATGAGCGTTTGTGACGACGTTCAACGATCAGGTGGCCGTCGAGGCCACGATAGCCAAGCAGGTGTGGAGGACGGCGTTCGGGGCGCTGATGGCCGAGGTGGCTGACTGTTTCCCGCGCCGTGATGCGCGACTGCTGGCGCGGGATATGACCGAGGCGATGCTGATGAAGCTGGAGCGGCGCAACTGCTGGACGCTCGCCGAGGCACTCGGCCACGACGGGCCGTGGCGGCTGCAGCACTTCCTGTCCCGCGGCTCGTGGGATCACCATCTGGCCCGTGATCGGCTGGCCTCCTGGGTGTCGGGGGAACTCGCTGAAGGTGATGCGGTGTTGGTGGTCGATGAGACGGGGGGACGAGAAGTCCTCCACCGACTGCGTGGGCGCCGTCCGGCAGTACTCCGGCGCGCTGGGCGGGATCGGGCTGTGCCAGGTTGCCGTGCACCTGACCTACGCCTCGCCGCGCGGGCACGCGCTGATCGACCGGGAGTTGTACCTGCCCGCCGCCTGGGCGCAGGACGAGGAGCGCCGCCTGCTCGCACACGTGCCCGACGAGGTTTGTTTCTCCACCAAGCCGCAGCTTGCCGCCGTCATGCTGCACCGGGCTCGCACCCTGGGCGTACGTGCCCGCTGGTTCGTCGGCGATGAGGTCTACAGCAGCCTCGAGCTGCGACGAACCGCGCGGATGCTCGGCTTCGACTACGCCCTGGCCGTCAGGTCCGACCACACCGCCACCACCTCCGCCGGCCGCTTCACCGCCGCCCGACTCGCGGCGAAGGTCCCGGCGAAGTCCTGGATGCGGATGCGCACTGGGCACGGCCTGAAGGGCGACCGGCACTACGACTGGGCGCTGATCGAGGTCCGCCCCGACCAAGAACCACATCTGCCGTGACTGTGCGGCTGGGTGCCGCGTACGGGTCTGGCTGACAGGTATCCCAAGATTCCGGACCGCCGCCCGGTGTGGACTCGACGCTGCGGCCGCGCGGCGGCATGGTCGTCGGCATGACAACCACGAAACCCGCGGCCGCGACCGCTGCGGCACGCGGCCGACACGCTGTCCTGCACCGCTGGCCGAGCGCGCTCGGGCTGGCGGCCGCGGTCCTCCAGCTCGCCATCGGCCTTGAGCGGGAATCGGTGGCGATCGTGCTGTGCGTGGCCACGCTCTGCTACCTCGGCGCGGCGGCGTTGAACCGGCCGTGGATCGCCTGGGCCGGCGTCGCCGGCGGCACTGCAGTGGTCGTCGTCAGCGAGCTGGCTGGCCTGGTGTGGTGGGGCGGGGTCGGGGTTGCGGCCCTGGCGCTCGTCGCCGTCGGCCTGGTCACACGCGTGTCCCGCCCTGCCCTCACCGCGCAGGCCGTCGCCCTGCTCGGGTACGGCTGCCTGGCGGTGGCCGCGCTCTTCCTTGCGCCACGGCTCGGACTGGCGCTGGCCGGACTGGTGCTGGTGGCGCACGCCGCTTGGGATCTGCTCCACTACCTGCGCAATGAGGTGGTGCCCAAGTCGTTGGCCGAGTTCTGCATGCTGCTGGACGTGCCGTTGGGGTTCGGCGCCGTTGTGGTGGCGGTGGTCTGACCGACCGGCCCGCTCACCTGGGTGGCCCGATGGTGCGACGGTGTGACGCCGTACCGGGCCACGAAAGCCTGGCGCAGCGTCTCGGTGGACCTGAAGCCGCGGCGGGCGGCGATCTCCCAAGTGGCCTTGGTGGTGATCCGCTCGATGCTGTTCTCGGGCATGTGCTCCCGGGCGGCCTCGGTCGCGCTCCGGACGATCTCGGCGTATGTGCCCCTCAGGCGAGGCTCCCGGGTCACCCGATCGTTGACCTCGATCTCCAGCGTGACGGTCAGGATCTTCTTCATCTTCTTGGCAGCCATTCCGCCCCCTGACCGTTGGGCAACACAGTGTGCTGGCTCCCGTTCGCTGGACGACGGCTCGGTCCGACGCCTCACCAGGTCAACTTCGCGGCCGTACGGACGTTATGGGCCACCGTCCCCCGCGCCCGGTGCGTTCAGTACGCGGCGACGGACCGGAGGAGGAGGGGGCCGGTCGCGGTGAACCCGGGCGGGGCGGAAGGGTGCTCCAGGATCGGGGGGCCGCCGGCCGCCGTCGCCGTCCGCCACGCCTCGGGGCTGTCCCAGTGCGCGACGCCGACCGCCTGGAAGCGGGTGTCCGGGGCGACCGCGCGGTGCAGCCGGGCGTGCTGGAACCCGGGGGCCTCGCTCGTCAGCTCGACGCGGTCCGACCACTGCGGAAGGAAGCCGTCCAGCCGCTCCGCCGGCAGCTCGAACGCCTCGACCACGGTGACGCCCGAGCCGTCCCCCTGGGCGCCGAACGCGGCTGCCACGCGGTACCAGCCGCCGTGCACGACGGCATAACCGGTCGTGGTGGCCGCCGACGCGGTGAAGCCGGGGTGGGTGAGTGCCTTGTCCCGCGCCTCGACGCTGTCCCAGTGCGCGACGTTGACCAGGCCGAAACGGGCTGCCTCGGGGTCCAGCCCCCGGTGCAGGCGGGCGTCCCGGAACCCCGGAGCGGTGTGGATGAGCGCGACCCGCTCCTTCCAGCGGGCGATCGCTTCGTCGATGCGTTCCTCGGGCAGTTCCCAGACGTCGATGAGGGTGATGCCGTCGTCGGTGGTGAATCGTTCGTCAGTCACCGCGCCATCGTGGAACCTCGAGCACGGTTCAGGTCAAGACCGCCGACTGAGGGATGCCCGGCCGCGCACCACGGCGTCACCCGCACGCCATCCCTCCGGATCCTGCCCGATATCGGGCAGAAAGATGGATGTCCGCCCCTCCTCGACCCTAGGGTGAGCACTTGTGATCGCCATGGACGCCCTGTGGGCCTTTACTCTGATGGTGGGGCTGCTGACCCTCACTCCTGGCCTGGACACCGCACTCGTCCTGCGCACGGCAGCGGTCGGGCACCGCCGTCGGGCCTGGGGTGTGATCTTCGGGATCCAGACCGGCACGCTGGTCTGGGGCGTGCTCACCTCGCTCGGCGTGACCGCGCTGCTGACCGCTTCCCACCTCGCCTACGAAGTGCTGCGCTGGGCCGGGGCCGCGTACCTGGTGTGGACGGGCTGCCGCATGCTGTGGGCCGCCCGGCGCCGTCCCGGCCGGGCGGAAGGCGAGGAGGCCGGGACGGATGCCGGAGCCGGAACCGGAGCCGGGGTGGGGACGGACGAGGGCGACAGGGTGCTCGGCGGCTGGCGCCAAGGACTGGCGACCAATCTGCTCAATCCCAAGGTGGGCGCGTTCTACGTCGCACTCCTCCCCCAGTTCATCCCGCCCGACGCCCCCCACCTCGCGGCGGGCGTCCTGCTCAGCGGCATACACGTCCTCCTCGGCAGCGCCTGGGCCTGCGTGCTGATCGCCCTCGCGCGGATGCTCCGGCACCGGCTGCAGCGGCCTTCGGTGCGCCGCCGCCTCGACCGTGTCACCGGAACGGTGATCGCCGCGTTCGGCGTCCGGCTCGCGCTCGAGAAGTAGCTCCGCCCGCCGGGTGGGAGCCCGTCAGGCTCCCTCGCACCTGGAGCGCAGGAGGTCCACGCCCTTTCCCCGGAGATCGCCGCAGTGGACCGCCCGTCCGGTCATGGCCATCGTCAGGGCCAGTGTCGGGCCGGAGACCACGGGACCGGTACCCGCGCGGAACGGGCCGTCGTCGGCGACCAGCCGTAGTCCTGCGATGCGTCCCTTGGCCGGAACCACGAGGTCGGAGCCGGCGTAGTACTCGGCCACCCGGGTGAGCGTCTCGATCGGGTGGTCGTGCCGGACACCCAGCGGGCGCCGGATGTCCTCGCCGTGCACGACGGTTTCGCCCAGCATGGCCACGGCGGGGAGGGGTGGCTTGGTGGTGCTCGGGACGATCCGCCGGAACCGGTCGAGGGTCGCGGCCGGGGTGGCGCCCAGTTGTTCGGCCAGCCGCATGGACACCTGCCTGTCGAAGTCGAACCGGCAGCGGACGACTCCCGCCAGCCAGCGCACGGCGTTGAGGCTCGCGCCCGCGGTGAGATGCGCGAGGACCTCGCGCACCGTCAGCCCGGCGCAGAGCGAAGGGGTGGCCCACCGCTCCTCGGCCAGGTCCGCGAGGTCGGCCGCCAGTGCCGCCCGCTCGGCGTGGATCGCGGGCCATGTGCCGCTGCCGTGGGCGCGGTTCGCCGTGTGGTGCGGATCGGTCATGGGACGGGCTCCTGTCACGGTCGTGTTCCACGAAGTCCCGGCCGGCGCCGCGGAGCGGCGGCTCCGGCAGGGAGTGAGGTCGATCGTGAGGGAGACTCCGGCCCCCGGGCAAAATGATCGCCCGGGGCGGCACCGAGCCGAACGAGCCGGACGAGTCCCCCGCCGCGGCAGTGCGCGGCGCGGCGGGGGACTCGTCCGGGGCGCCTGTCGTGGCGGCGTCGGCCCGCGGCCGCGGAGGCACGGGGCCGGTGACGGTCGCCGTCGCGGACGGCCCCGCTCAGTACGGCAGGAGACCGGAGTTCGTGGCCTCCCAGGCGGCCCTCAACTCGGCGAGGAGTTCCGGGCGTTGTGCCGCGAGGTCCGCCTGCTCGCGCTGGTCGGCGGCCAGGTTGAACAGGTGGTCCTTGCCGGCCGAGTCGCGGTAGTACTTCCAGTCACCGCGTCGCAGTGCCCGGTTGCCCCGGACGCGCCAGAACAGGTCGTGCCGGGGCGCCCGTTCACCTCGCAGCAGGTAACCGGCGAAGCTGTGGCCGTCGAGCGGGTAGGCCGGGTCGGGCCGGGCGCCGCCGAGTTCGAGCAGTGTCGCCGTCCAGTCGGGGGAATACACCGGCTCGTGGCTGACCTGACGGGCCCGGATCCGGTCCGGCCAGCGGAGGATGGTCGGCACACGGATGCCGCCCTCGAGGAGCTGGGACTTGGCGCCACTGAGCGGCCACTGGTAAGAGAAGCGCTCTCCGCCGTTGTCGCTGGCGAAGATGACGACCGTGTTGTCCTCCTGACCGGATCGCCGCAGCGCATCGAGCACCTTGCCGACGGAGGCGTCGAGGTTCTCCACCATCTCCTTGTACTTCTCCACCGATCCGCCGTCGTCGTGCTTGAGTCCGCCCAGGACGTCGCCGGAACGGATCCGGTCGGCGATGCCGGCGGCTGCCTCCTCGTCGTTCTCGCCGATCCAGGGCCAGTGCGGGGTGGTGAAGTTGAGGTTGAGGAGCCAAGGCCGGTCGTGCTTGCGGCCGACGTAGTCGACGGCGCGTTCGGTGAGGACGGTGGTGTAGTAGCGGAGGTCCTTGTAGGTGGCGTCGCCTTCGTAGAGGTCGTAGTCGCCGAGCTGGCCCATCTTGGAGAAGTACTCGAGCGCGCCGCCGAAGTTGCCGAAGAACTCGTCCCAACCCGACTTGGTGGGGCTGTAGTCCGGCAGCCAGCCGCAGTGCCACTTGCCGATCAGGGCGGTGGAGTAGCCGGCCTTCTTCAGCAGGGAGGCCAGAGTCGGGTGGTTCGGGTCCAGACCCTGTGTCCGGTTGCCGATGGGCTCGGCGAGGCCGCCCTGCGTGCGGCCGGGGAAGCGGCCGGTGTAGAGGCTGAAGCGTGTCGGGGAGCAGGTGGCCGAACCCGAGTAGGCGTCGGTGAACCGCACTCCCTGGGCGGCCAGCCGGTCCAGGTGGGGCGTTCTGATGTGCGGCGCTCCGTACGAGGACAGGTCGGCCCAGCCGAGGTCGTCACCCAGGATGAACAGCACGTTGGGCCGTTTCCCGGAGCCGGAGCCGTGGCGGGCCTGGAACGGCCGCTCGGCGGGGGAACCCACCGCTGCGGGGGCGGCCTCGGCGGTGGCGGCGGTGCCTGCGACGGCGCCGGCGGCACCCGCTCCGACCAGGCCGGCGAACGCACGACGGGATATTTCGGGCATGCGGAATCCTCCGAACAGGTGCCCACGGCGGTGAGCACGTCAGGGTTGACCGGGGTGCAGTTGATGACCCGGGTGAAGGGGATGACCAGATGCGGCGGCGCGCACCACGCCGACGCCGACTGCCACCGCGCCGAGACGCGACCGCGACCACGGCCACGACCACGGAACGACGCACGCCTCGGGGCTGGTGCGGAACCACCTCAGCTACGCGCGCTCCGGACATACGGACGGCGGCGCGGCGGCCGGACGCCCGTCAACGGGGCGCGCGGCACTACGGCGGGAGAACGGGAGAGGGACCCGGAAGTCAGCGACAGATGGCGCTGGACTGGCGGCACAGGTCGACGTGTCGCCGCGCGACGAGCGCGACGAGCGCCTGCGGATGATCAGCGACGGGCCTCATGAGCAGGGACGATGCCAGGCGGTGGACGGGCGGGTCAACCGGGTGTCCAACCGCTGGGACACACGGGCGACTTCGACCGCGTTCAGCGGCACCGGCCCGCCGACAGCGAGTCCGCGTCCGCGTCCGCGTCCGCGTCTGCGTCTGCGTCTGCGTCTGCGTGCGAGGATGAGGGCGTTCTCCGGACACCGCCCGTACAGGACAGGGGTGTTCGTCGGCGACAGGAGTGAACGGTGCCCACAGAGCACGGAGGGCCCTCGTCCGCGGGAGGGCGCAAGCGAACTCCCGTGACCGGTGGACGAGGACGCCCACGCCGGACGGACCGGCGGCAGGGCGCCACCGGCGGCG
>NZ_JACADT010001200.1:0-1522 GCF_013421635.1 Streptomyces sp. UH6
GCGGCGTGGCGGGTGGTGTCGAGGGCGGGCTTGGGGGCGGGGAGGGAGGGGCAGGTGGCGTCCGCGTCGCCGGAGGAGCGGCGCGGGACGGTGCCGTCGGTGAGGTACGCGGCGAGGTGCCGGTCGAGACAGGCGTTGCCGGCCAGCGTCACCCCGTGGTTGCCGCCGCCCTCCTCGACCACGAGCGAGGACCCCCGCAGCAGCCGGTGGGTCCGCACCGCACCGGCGTACGGCGTCGCCGCGTCCCCCGTCGCCTGGAAGATCAGCACCGGCGGCGCCTTGTCGTTGGCGACGTCCACCGGCTGCCGCAGCCCTTCCACCGGCCAGAACGCGCACGGGGCGTTGTACCAGGCGTTGCTCCAGGTCATGAACCGGGCCTTCTCGTGCACCGCCCAGTTGTCGGCACGCCACGTGCCCCAGTCCCGGGGCCAGGCCGCGTCCCGGCACATCACCGCCGTGTAGACGCTGTAGCTGTTGTCCCCGGAGGCGTCCACCGCGCCGACGGCGCGGTACGCCTCGACCAGCGGGCCGGTCTCCCCCTTCACGGAGTAGGCGGAGAACACCCGGGCCAGCAGTGGCCAGTAGCCGTTCTGGTAGCCGCCGGGAAGGAAGAGGTCCTCGAGCTCGGCGGGTCCGACCACGCCCTGGGCCGGCTTCCTGGCGAGCGCCGCGCGCATCGCGTACCACTTGGCCTCGACCCGCGCCGGGTCCGTGCCCAGGCCGTAGACCTTGTCGTGCCGGGCCACCCAGGTCATCAGGGCGCGGTGCCGCTCCTCGAAGGCGATGTTCTGCTGGAGGTTGTTCTCGTACCAGACGCCGGTGGGGTCGACCACCGAGTCCAGGACCATCCGCCGCACCCGGTCGGGGTGGAGCCTGGCGTAGACCGCGCCGAGGTAGGTGCCGTAGGAGTAGCCGAAGTAGTTGATCTTCTCGGCGCCGAGCGCGCGCCTGATCACCTCCAGGTCCTCCGCCGCGCTCACCGTGTCGACGTACGGCAGCAGGTCGCCGTGCTTCCCGCCGCACGCGGCGGCGAAGGCGCGGGCCCGCCGGAGGTTGGTCTCCTCCAGGGCGGGCGTGGCCGGCACCGTGTCGGGGCGGACCGGACGGGAGTGGCCCGGCAGGCAGTCGAGGGCGGGGCGCGACCTGCCGACCCCCCGGGGGTCGAAGCCGACGACGTCGTAGCGCGCGGCCACGTCCTTGGGGAGGGAGCCGGCCACGAAGCCGGTGAGGTCGACTCCGCTGCCCCCGGGACCGCCGGGGTTCACCAGCAGGGGGCCCAGCGACTTCTTCGCGGTGTGCGGGACGCGGGCGAGCGCGATGGTGATCTTCCGGCCGCCCGGGTCGGCGTGGTTCAGCGGTACCTGGACCGTGGCGCACTGGAGCGTCGGGGCCTGCTCGGTCGCGCACTTCTTCCAGGCCGGCCGGGCCACGCCCTGCGGGGCGGGCCCCGGCGCCGCCTGGACGGGCGGTACGGAGGTGAGGGCCGAGGCCAGCGCGACGGCGGTGCCGCAGAGGGCGGCGG
>NZ_JACADT010001201.1:0-1515 GCF_013421635.1 Streptomyces sp. UH6
GCTGGCAGAGAAGTGACGAACATACCCGCGCAGGACCTTTCCCCGACGAGCGCGTCCGGCGAGGTGGACGGGGCGGGCCCGGCGGCCCCCACCGGCCGGCGGAGGCCGCCGCGGAGATGGCTCTGGGGCGCGGCCGCCGTCGTGACCCTCGCCTTCCTCGTCGCCCTGGAGTTCGCCGCGCGCCACCACGGGGTGCCGGGACCGATCACCAACCAGGTGCGGGAGGTGGCGTATCCGCCGGACTCGGGGGGACTGCTGTACGCCGCCATGGCGTTGACCATGGTGGTCCTCACCTGGAGGGAACGTTTCCTCGCGGTGGGCGCGGCGATCGGCGTCGACGTCGCCTTCCTGGCGGTCCGGTGGGCGGTCGACGCCCGGCCGGCCGAGGGCCACCCCTTCGGCATCGGCGCCCTGTGGGTGGTCCTCGGCTGCGCGGTCGTCGCCGTCACCCGCCGCACCGGCCGGGAGCGCGTCCTGCTGCTGAAGGGCGCCGGGCTGGGCCTGCTGCTGGTGGCCGGCCGCAAGACCGGTGACACCTGGCTGCTCATCACCTCCAAGACCCGTCCGACGGTGCTCGACCAGTACCTGGCCGCCGCCGACCACGCGCTGGGCGACCCGTCCTGGCTGGCCGGCCGGCTCGTGACGGCCACCGGCCCCGTCGGCTTCCATGTCCTCGACTTCGTCTACGGCAACCTGGCGGTGGCCGCGGTCGTGGCGGCGCTGTACCAGTTGCGCCGGGTGGCGGTCGAGCGCCGCTTCCCGCGCCACCATCTGGTGCGCACGTTCCTGGTGATAGGCCTCCTCGGGCCCGCCTGTTACATGATCTTCCCGGTGGTCGGGCCGCTCTACGCCTACGGCACCGGCAACGCGTACTGGGCGTCGGTCAGCCTGTGGGCGCCCGACTCGCCGCCCACCCTGCCCTGGGCGGTGGGCGACCTGTGGCCCCGGATCCTGCCGCCGGCCGACGCACCGCTGCCCATGCCGTTCGACGGGATCACCCCGCGCAACTGCATGCCCAGCCTGCACACGGCGTGGGCGACGGCGATCTTCGTCCACACCCGCACGGGCCCGAGGCCGCTGCGCTGGGCGGGGACGTTCTGGCTGGTGTCCACGGTCTGCGCGACCCTGGGGTTCGGTTACCACTACGGGGTGGACCTCCTCGCCGGCGTGGTGTTCACCCTCACCGTCGAGGCGGCGCTGCGCGCGCACGACCGCGGCTGGTGCCGGCCGGGGACCCTGCTGGTCGTCCACGGCGCGTCGGTCTTCGTGGCGCTGCTGGTGTCCTACCGCTGGCTCCCCGTGCCGATGGCGGAGCATCCGTGGGTCGCCGGGCCGCTTCTCGTGCTGGCCACGGCCTCGGTGGTGCTCGCCTACGTCCGGACCACGGCACGCTGGTCCGGGTCCTCCGTGCCGCCCCCGGACGCCGGGCCCCTCCCCCGGCAACGGTCCGCCCCGCGCGCGGAATCCGTCTGATCGGCCGATCGGCGACGGCTCCGTCGTCCCGTCCCGGGCGCC
>NZ_JACADT010001202.1:0-1511 GCF_013421635.1 Streptomyces sp. UH6
CGGCGCGGATCACGCCGACCTCTCGGCCACCGCCCAGCAGCGGAGCGTGGCCGACGCGCTCCAGCACGGGGGCGTCCACCCCCGCCCTGCGGAGCACCCGCTCCAGGACCGGGCCGAGGGCACGCGTCGCACCGTCCTCCACCTTGAACGCCAGCGCCCGCCCGTCCGGCAGCGCCACCGCCTGGACCGCCTCGGCGCCCATCTTCGACAAGGCCCCCGGCACCTCGCGCATCAGCCACGTGTCCGGACGACGGGTTCCGGCCACGTACTCCGGGTGCGCCCGCATCGCGTCCGCCACCCGGCGCTCCGCACTGCCGGGCTCCGCCAGCACGAAGGAGCGGAACGCCCGGGCCAGGCCGGTGAGCGTGATCGCCATCAGCGGTGCCCCGCAGCCGTCGGTGCCCACCGCCGTCACCGGCTCGCCCGCCGCCTCCTCGATCACGGTGTGGGCGAGCCGCTGCAGCGGGTGCTCCGGGTCCAGGTAGCTGTCCAGCGGCCAGCCGTTGAGCGCGGAGACGGCCAGCATCGCGGTGTGCTTGCCGGAGCAGTTCATGGTGACCCGCTCCCGGACGCCGCCGGCGGCCAGGTAGGCCTCCGCCTCGACCGGGTCCATCGGCAGGTCGGCCGGGCACTGGAGCTGGTCCTCGGTGAGCCGGAACTCGGCGAGCATCTCGCGCACCAGAGCACGGTGAAACGTTTCGCCGGAGTGGCTGGCCGCCGCCAGCGCCAGCCGCTCGCCCTTCAGCGGCAGCCCCGCCCGCAGGATCGCGGCGGCCTGCATCGGCTTGTTGGACGAACGGGGGAAGACGGCCGCGCCCGGGTCGCCCAGCGAGAACTCCACCGAGCCGTCCGGCGCCAGCAGCACCAGGTGCCCGCGGTGCCGCCCCTCCACGAACCCCGACCGCACCACGTCGGCCAGCGGAACCGGACCGGCGGCGGCCGCCGCCTCGAAGGTGGCGGGGGCGGCCGCTCCCGAGGGGCGGTCTGCGGCGAGGGCGCGGGTCGGCTCGGAGGTCGGCTCGGACACGGTGCGGGGCCTTTCGGGAGGACTCAGAGAAGCAGGTCGTCCACCTGTGCTTCTCCTTCACGGTACCTGCGTGCCAGCTCGGCGCCGCACACGTCGGCGGTGCGCTGGAGGTCCTGGCGCCGCAGCGACACCTCACGCTCGTGCCGCACCAGCCGGGCGAGCGCCACCCTCAGCTCCACGTCCGTCCGGGCGGCCAGGTCGGAGAGCCCCACCTCGTCCAGCATGCCGGCGGCCAGCGTCCGGTACTCCTCGCTCCGCGGCGCGGAGAGGGTGACGTGGCGGGCCGAGGACGGATGGCGCGCCGGGGCGTCCCGGAGGATATCCGGCAGCCGCTCCATGACCGGTCCCAGCTCCCTCACCGAGGGCTGCCCGGACGGCCCCCGGTGCCCCAGCTCGGCCCGGAGGATGTCGATCCGGCCCTGGAGCAGCCTCCGCAGATAGCTGAGGTCGGCCTCCTCCCGCTGGGCCCGGCGGCGCAGCGCGC
>NZ_JACADT010001203.1:0-1510 GCF_013421635.1 Streptomyces sp. UH6
GGCGCGGGCCGGCGCGGGACCGCGGCTGCGACGGTCCTCACACAAGCCTCACAGCCAAAGACCAGACATATGTCAATCGAACATGCTGGAATTCACCCTGTAGGGGTAACTACCGTGCCAGGCAAGGGACTTGGGCGGACCGAGCCAGGCTGCGGCCGGATGGAGGCGATCTCGTCGTGCGGCAGGAACCCGCGCCCCTGACCCGGCACCTGCGGGTACGCGAGCACCAGGGCCACACGGTTCTGGAGCTCCGCGGCGAGATCGACATCCTCACCGCGCAGGAGGTCGGTCCGCACCTGGACGCCGTGACGGGGCGCGCCCGGCCCGACGTGGTCATCGATCTGACACCCGTGGAGTTCTTCGACTGCTCGGGTCTGCGGCTGCTGTTCCGCGCACGGCGGCGGGTGCTGGCCCGCGGCGGCGAGTTACGGGTGGTGTGCGCGGACCGGCTGGTGCTGAGGATCCTGCGGGTCACCGGTCTGGCCGCGGTGCTGCCGGTCGCGCCCAGCATGGAGGAGGCGCTGCGCGCCCCGTCCCCCAGGGCCGCCTCCGGCGCCGGCTAGACCTCCTCCCCGGTCTCCCCCGGTCTCCCCCGCTCCCCGTCCGCACCGTCCGTCCCGGCCGTCCGCGGCCACCGGCCCTCGGGGTCGATTCCCTTGTCTGACACGCCGGATGGCGGGAAAGGGTGAGCAGGAAGGGGAGGCCCGGATGACGACGAAGACCTCAGGTTCCGCGCGCGGGTCGCGGGTGGGGACATGGGTGGGAGCCCTGCTGCTCGTGCTGCTGGCGCTCGCCGCCGGGATCAAGCTGAGCGGGATCTCCGGTCCCGGCGACTGGTTCGGCACCGACACCCACGACCGTTCCGGTCCCGCACTGCTGAAGTCGGTGCAGGACATCAGCCGCCACGACGCGGCCACCGGCAACTTCCAGGTGGTGGTGGACCTGGAGAAGGACACCAGGTTCCTGCCCGACGCGGTCCGCGGCACCCGCACGCTCTACGTGGGCGCGGGCACCGTGGACGCCTACGTCGACCTGGGCAAGGTCGGCGAGAAGGACGTCGTGGTGAACGAGGACCGCACCGAGGCGACGCTCCGCCTGCCGCACGCCGAACTGGGCCGGCCGGCGCTGGACCCCGAGCGCTCGTACGCCGTCTCCAAGCAGCGCGGGGTGCTGGACCGCCTCGGCGACCTCTTCTCGGACAATCCCAACAGCGAGCAGGCGGTGCAGAAGCTCGCGGTGAAGCACATCGGGGACGCGGCGAAGGAGAGCGAACTGACCAGGACGGCCGAGAAGAACACGACGGGAATGCTGGAGGGCCTGCTGCACTCGCTGGGCTTCGAGAAGGTGACGGTCACCTATGGCGACTGAACGCGCGATCCGCACGGGCGACGGCGCGGCGTCCGGCCCCCCCGCCCGGCGGCCCCTGCCGTGGCCGCTCCGGGCCCTGGCCGTCCTCGCGGGGTTCGCCCTGCTGGTCGGTTTCTCGGTCCTGCTGGCCCGGCTGACCCTC
>NZ_JACADT010001204.1:0-1509 GCF_013421635.1 Streptomyces sp. UH6
TGGTGACGACCGGGAGCAGGCCGCTGGTCTCGGCGGCGGGCTCGGCCGCGGCGGCGGGGGTCGCCAGGGTGCCGACCACGCCGGTGGTGGTGAGGGCGGCGAGGCCCGCCAGGCCGGCGGTAGTGCGACTGGTCCGGCCGGGACGACGATGCCTGCCGGAGGCGCAGTTGAACGCCATGAAGTGGCTGAGTCCTTTCCTTCCCTCTCGCCTGCCGGGTTAGCTGTCGGGTTCGGAGCAGGAAGGTCTCCTACAGGTTCCTCCCGCGGTGCGGAAGGCGCCCGATTCACCCCAGGGGTACCGCTGGTGGGTCCCCGGCTCCCCTGGCTCGCGCCGTACGGGGATTAGGCGATGACTGCCCGGCGGCCGCGGGCGCGGCGCACAGGTGTGGCGGACAGCCGGACCGAAGCTAATGGGGTGATCATTCGGATCACAAACGGATCAAGGCTTTTGTAGCGCATGCCACAGGGCAAAACGGGCTCTTCGCCACGCATCGCACACAGACCGGAACGAAGCGGGCCCCGGTGACCACAAAGGTCACCGGGGCCCTGACCGTACCGGAACGGCGGTTACTCGGCGCCCACCACCGTCACCTCGCCGATGCCCAGCTCGCGCACCGGGCCGGCGATCTGCTCGGCGTCACCGACCAGGACCGTCACCAGACGGTCCACCGGGAAGGCGCGCACCGCGGCCGCCGTGGCCTCCACCGTGCCGGTGGCGGCCAGCTGCTGATAGAGCGTCGCCTGGAAGTCGTCCGGCAGGTGCTGCTCCACCTGGTCCGCCAGGGTCCCCGCCACGGCCGCCGCCGTCTCGTACTTGAGCGGCGCCACGCCCACCAGGTTCTGCACCGCGGTGTCCCGCTCGGCGTCGGTCAGGCCGCCGGCGGCCAGGGTGCGCAGCACCTGCCACAGGTCCGCCAGCGCCGGACCGGTGTTGGGGGTGTCCACCGAGCCGCTGATCGCCAGCAGCGCCGCGCCCGAGCCGTCGGGGGCGGACCGCAGCACCTGTCCGAAGGCGCGCACGCCGTAGGTGTAGCCCTTCTCCTCGCGCAGCACCTTGTCCAGCCGGGAGGTGAGGGTGCCGCCCAGGCAGTAGGTGCCGAGCACCTGGGCCGGCCAGACCCGGTCGTGCCGGTCCGGACCGGTCCGGCCGATCAGCAGCTGGGTCTGGACGGAGCCGGGGCGGTCCACGATGACGACGCGCCCGGCGTCGTCGGCCGTCACGGCGGGCACCGGGCGCGGGGCGGCCTGGGAACCGGTCCACGCGCCCAGCGTCTCGGCGAGCAGGGCGTCCAGGTCGACGCCGGTGAGGTCGCCGACCACCACGGCGGTCGCGGTGGCCGGGCGGACGTGCCGCTCGTAGAAGGCGCGCACGGCGGCCGGGTCGATCTTCTCGACCGTCTCCTCGCTGCCCTGGCGGGGGCGCGACATCCGCGAGTCCGCCGGGAAGAGCTCCTTGTAGAGCTCCTTGGCGGCGCGACGGGCCGGGTTGGCCAGCTCGTGCGGGATCTC
>NZ_JACADT010001205.1:0-1506 GCF_013421635.1 Streptomyces sp. UH6
CTTCAGCACGGCCACCGAGCGGCCCGCGGCCGCCGCCAGCGCGGCCACCGCCGCGGTGACCACGGTCTTGCCGATCTCGGTTCCGGTGCCCGATACGACGATCACTGACATGTCGGTCCTCGCGTCTTCCGTCGTTCGTTCATCCCGCCGCGGCCGCCGCGCACACCGCGCGACAGATCCGGGCCAGGTCGTCGTCCTGCGTCACGTACGGCGGCATGACGTACACCAGGTCGCGGAAAGGACGCAGCCAGACCCCCTCACGCACCGCCGCGGCGGTGGCCGCCGCCATGTCGACCGGGTGGTCGAGCTGGACGACCCCGATGGCGCCCAGTACCCGGACGTCCGCCACACCCGGGATCGCGTGGGCCGCCGCCAGGCCCTCCCGCAGCCCGGCCTCGAGGCGCTTCACCTCCTGCCGCCAGTCCTGCCCGAGCAGCAGGTCCACGGAGGCGCAGGCGACCGCGGCGGCCAGCGGGTTGCCCATGAACGTCGGGCCGTGCGCCAGCACCGGGACCTCGCCGCGGGAGATGCCCTCCGCGACCCGGGTGGTGCAGAGGGTCGCCGCCATCGTCAGATAGCCGCCGGTCAGAGCCTTGCCCAGACACATCACGTCCGGCGCGACCCCGGCGTGGCCGGCCGCGAAGAGTTCGCCGGTGCGCCCGAATCCGGTGGCGATCTCGTCGAAGACCAGCAGGACGTCGTGCGCGTCGCAGGCTTCGCGCAGGACGCGCAGGTAGGCGGGGGAGTGGAAGCGCATGCCGCCGGCGCCCTGCACGACCGGCTCGACGACCACGGCCGCCGTCTCCTCGGCGTGCGCGGCGATCAGGTCGGCGAGACGCCGCGCGTACCCCTCGTCCCACTCCTCGGGCGGCATGTCCGCGAAGACCTGGCGGGGCAGGACACCCTGCCACAGCTCGTGCATCCCGCCCTCCGGGTCGCACACCGACATCGGCTGCCAGGTGTCGCCGTGGTAGCCGCCGCGCCAGGTCAGCAGCCGGCGCTTGCCCGGGCGCCCGAGTGAACGCCAGTACTGCAGACACATCTTGAACGCCACCTCGACCGACACCGAGCCGGAGTCGGCGAGGAAGACGTGCCGCAACGGCTCGGGCGTGATCTCCACCAGCCGGGCCGCCAGCCGAACGGCCGGCTCGTGGGTGAGGCCGCCGAACATCACGTGGCTCATCCGGCCCAGCTGGGCGGTCGCGGCCTCGTTGAGCACCGGGTGGTTGTAGCCGTGCACCGCCGACCACCAGGACGCCATCGCGTCGACCAGTTCACGCTGCCCGTGCACCTCCTGCGCGAGGCGGAGGCGGACCCCGGAGGCGGACTCCACGAGCAGCGGGTCCGCCCGGCCCGGCATCGGACCGTACGGATGCCACACGTGCGCCCGGTCCAGGGCCAGCAGCGCGTCGGGGTCCGGGAGCGCGTCCGGGGCGAGTTCAGGCATTGGGCGCGAGATCCGTCCCCGCGCCGCGTCGGCGCACCGTCACCAGGTTCGTCCGCGGC
>NZ_JACADT010001206.1:0-1504 GCF_013421635.1 Streptomyces sp. UH6
TCGGCAGCAGGGTGCCGTCGAGGATCACGAACGCCTTCGTCCGGATCGTCTTCATCGCCTCGGCCAGGGACGGGGCGATGGCGGCCAGGGCCTCGACGGCTTCACGTATGTAGCGGTGGACGGTCGCGATCCCGATGTCGAAACCGGCAGCGAGCTGGGCGTAGGTGTCACCGCACCGTAGATGGGCCAGGGCGAGCAGTGCCTGACGTGCGGCGGGAAGGCGCCGCCACCGCGTTCCGATCTCCTGCCATCGGGCTGTCAGTTGTCCGGTCAGGAACCGCAGGGTGCGGCTGTACAGATCAACCGAGGACGGGTAGACAAGCACGCGAAGCTCCTGGCGGACAAGGGTGATCTTGGTCGAGAACCCGTCTACCAGGAGCTTCGTCGTTGCGCAGGACAGTACAACTCCCGTTGAGGCGGCGCAGCTTGAAAAGGGCTCACTGTCCCCATCGTGGCCGATGGGGCGCTGGTGGAGTGGGGACCTGCGTTGGTGCGGCGTGCCGCGGTTTCCCACGAAATCCGGTGGAGTCTCAGCGGCCGGAAGTGGTTGGGTCCTGCTCAACGCTTCGCTGACACGGCCGGCACAGTGCGAGGCGCAAGGTCCGAATCGCAGGGCGGTCTAGCCCGCGCGTCGTCGAGTGATGGAGGTTATCGCGGTGGCTGGCTATGAGGCGCTTTCCGACGTATACGAGTGGCTGATCGGGGACGACAGGTTGACCCCCGCTCAGGCAGCCGCGGTTTACTGCAGCGATGTCGTGGGCTCTCTGCCGCCCAACGCACGCGTCCTCGACTGCGCGTGCGGAACCGGCCAGCTCGCCGTCGGTCTCGCGAGTCTTGGCCTTGACGTGGTCGCCGCAGACGCCAGTGATGGGATGGTTCGCCGGACCGAGAAGGCCGCCGACGAGCAGGGTGTCTCGCTTCGAGCCCTCCGCGCGAGCTGGGACGAGCTGCCCGACCACCTGGAGGACTCCACGTTCGATCTGGTGTTCTGCGTCGGCAATTCGCTCGGGCACGCCGAGGGCGTAGCCGGGCGCCTGACCGCACTGGAAGCGATGTCGCGGCTGCTGCATCCGGGCGGACGCCTTGTGCTCCACTCACGCAACTGGGAGCTCGTGCGCTCCGCCGGCTCGCGCGTAGACGTCCGCGATCGGCTCATCCGCCGCAACGACCGCGATGCGGTCGTCAGCTACTACTGGCAGATCGAGCAGCGCTGGGAGCAGGAACACTTCCTCGAGATCGTGGTCGCCCGGATCGAGCCGGATGGGGCAGTGCAAGCCTGCTCGGAGCGGTTGTCCATCTGGCCCTACCGGTACGAGGACCTCGTGGCGCAGTTGCGGAGCGTCGGGCTCACGGTGCAGTCCACCACCTTCGACCCCGAGAGCGATGGATACCTGGTGGTCGCCAGCCGCGACGAGGCGCGAGGCACGTCGGAACCGGCGCGCTGATCCGCCTTTCGTCGTCGTTGCCGACCTGCCAGCTGGCGACCGCCTGCAGCGCTTCGCGA
>NZ_JACADT010001207.1:0-1514 GCF_013421635.1 Streptomyces sp. UH6
GGGTCGGGTGGGGGGATCGGCCGGGACGGGACGTGTCGGCCGGCGGGGGATGTCGGTCGGGGCCGCCCGGGCAGCCGGGGCTGCCCGGGGCCGGCTCGGGGCCGGACTACTTGGCGAAGGCCATCATCAGTTTCTCCTCGAGGTCGTCGCTGCCGGTCAGCCGGTCGACGGAGAGGAAGAGGCGGCCGCCGGACCAGGCGACGTCACCCCCGAGGAAACCGTTCTCCAGCGGTGCCCCGGCCGCCGGGTGCCGCAGCAGCTTCTGCGGCTCGTGGCTGCCGGCCGTCGGCACGGCCACCACCTGGCCGCCCTGGTCGTAGGTGGCCCCGGCATAGGCGACGAGCCTGCCGTTCTCCACCGCCAGCGGATGCATCGAGGAGTCGGCGGGGGACTTCACCCGCCACTGCTCCTTGCCGGTGTCCAGGCCGACCGCGACGATCTCGTTCGGACCGGTGACGGCCTTGGTGGCCAGGTACATGTTCTTGTCGTCGACGACGAAGTCGCAGGACTCCAGCGCCTTGTTGAGGATGGACATGCCGGAGCAGCGGAAGTCGAGTTCGGTCTTGCCGTCGAGTCCGACCTGGGAGCGGGTCCTGCCGCCGGCGTCGAACACGGAGATGTCGCCCTGCTCCTTGTCGCGGTTGATCCCCTGGACCACCAGCGGCGTCACGCTGTAGACCTTCTCGACCTCCCAGCCCTTGTTCAGCGGGACCGTCCAGCGCACCTTGCCGGTCGCGGGGTCGAGTTCGCGGAGTTCGTCGTGCGCCTTGTCGGTGGCCGCGGCGCAGGAGGCGGCGACGATCAGCCGCTGGGCGTCGCCGGCGAAGCCGGACGGGAAACAGGAGGCGCCGTACTTGACGATGTCGTACCGCTTCTTGCCGGTCTTCATGTCGTAGCCGACGGCGGACTGGGAGCGGCCGACGACGAGGCTGTCCCCGGCCAGGCTGAGGGAGAGCTCGGAGGTGCCGTCGAAGAGACCGCCCTCGCCGATCTCGATCTCCCAGCCGCGCTCGCCGGTGCGCAGGTCGAGTTCCTGGACGCGGTTGCACTTGGCGCGTGAGCTGGTGCCGCTCTTGTAGGCGACGGCTATTCGGCCGTCGTCGGTGGTCCGCCGCGTCACCGCGCAGATCTCCGCGGGGAAGGTGACCGGCTTCCACGCCTCGTCACCGTTGGCGGCCTTCCAGCCGAAGACCTGCTTGTAGGCGGCCTTCACGGCGACGTCGCCCACCACCCACATGCCGGGCGCCGAGGCCCCGCCCTTGGGGCTGTCGGGTGCGCCCTTGTACCAGGCGACGCGGTCCTCACCGGGGGCCCGCTCGCCGTTGATGTCGATCTCCTTGCCGCCTCCGCCGTTGCCGTCGCCCTGGTCGACGCTGACGGACGGCTCGGGGGACGCCTCCCGGGTGGGCTGCGGGCCGGCCTTCTCCTCGGGGGAGTCGTCGGAGCCGGTCAGGGCCCAGGCGCCGCCACCGATCAGCAGCGCGGCCGCCACCGCGGCGGCGCCGAACGCGGCG
>NZ_JACADT010001208.1:0-1499 GCF_013421635.1 Streptomyces sp. UH6
CCGGGCGGCCGGTACCCCGGGGAGGCGGGCTCCGGGGAGGCGGACCCCTAGGGAGGCGGACCCCCAGGAAGGCGGTCCCCCAGGAAGGCAGGCCCGGGAAGGCGGACCGCGGGCCGACGGATCCCTAGGGCCGGGGCGAGGTTCCGCTTCCGGGACCGGGAGGACCTGTTCTTGCTGATGGTGCGTCAACTAGCTTGTGGGTGAACCGAATTCGACCCAGGGAGCTTCATGTCCACCGCGCAGCAGGTGCCCGACATCCTTTCGCCGGAGTTCGCAGCGGACCCCTACCCCGCGTACCGCGTCTTCCGGGACAGCGCGCCCCTCCTGTGGCACGAGGCCACGCAGAGTTACATCGTCTCGCGCTACGAGGACGTCGAGCGCGTGTTCAAGGACAAGCAGGGCCAGTTCACCACCGACAACTACGACTGGCAGATCGAGCCCGTCCACGGGAAGACGATCCTGCAGCTGAGCGGTCGCGAGCACGCCGTGCGCCGTGCCCTGGTGGCGCCCGCCTTCCGCGGTACGGACCTGCAGGAGAAGTTCCTGCCCGTCATCGAGCGCAATTCGCGGGAGCTGATCGACGCCTTCCGCCACACCGGCTCGGCGGATCTGGTGGCCGACTACGCCACCCGCTTCCCGGTCAACGTCATCGCCGACATGCTAGGGCTGGACAAGGCCGACCACGCGCGGTTCCACCGCTGGTACACGGCGGTCATCGCGTTCCTCGGCAATCTGTCCGGCGACCCCGAGGTGGCCGCGGCGGGCGAGCGGACCCGGGTGGAGTTCGCCGAGTACATGCTGCCGATCATCCGCGAACGCCGTGACCGGCCCGGCACCGACCTGCTGTCTGCGCTCTGCGCGGCGGAGGTGGACGGCGTCCGGATGAGCGACGAGGACATCAAGGCGTTCTGCAGCCTGCTGCTGGCGGCCGGGGGCGAGACCACGGACAAGGCCATCGCCGGAATCTTCGCCAATCTGCTGCGCCATCCCGACCAGCTGGCCGCCGTCCGGGAGGACCGCGGCCTGATCCCCCGGGCCTTCGCCGAGACCCTGCGGTTCACGCCGCCGGTCCACATGATCATGCGGCAGTCGGCGCAGGAGGTCGAACTGAGCGGCGGCACCGTGCCGGCCGGGGTCACCGTGACCTGCCTGATCGGCGCCGCCAACCGCGACGACCGGCGCTACGCCGACCCCGACCGCTTCGACATCTTCCGTGACGACCTGACCACCACGACGGCGTTCTCCGCCGCCGCCGACCATCTGGCCTTCGCGCTCGGCCGGCACTTCTGCGTCGGCGCGCTGCTGGCGAAGGCCGAGGTGGAGATCGGGGTCGGCCAGCTGCTCGACGCCATGCCCGACGTCCGGGTCGCCGAGGGCTTCGAGCCGACCGAGCAGGGCGTGTTCACCCGCGGTCCGGACCGCCTCCCCGTGCGGTTCACGCCGGTCTCCGGCTGACGCCGCGGTGCCGCGCAGGCCCCCCGGCGCCTGCGCGGCACCCG
>NZ_JACADT010001209.1:0-1497 GCF_013421635.1 Streptomyces sp. UH6
CGCGGGACGCGGCGACCAGCTCCACGGCGACGACCCGCCCGAGGTTGTCGACGACCTGCCGCAGCTTCCGCGCCGCCGACCAGCCCATGGAGACGTGGTCCTCCTGCATCGCGGAGGAGGGGATGGAGTCGACCGAGGCGGGGACCGCCAGCCGCTTCAGCTCGCTCACCAGCGCCGCCTGCGTGTACTGGGCGATCATCAGCCCCGAGTCGACCCCGGGGTCGTCGGCGAGGAACGCCGGCAGGCCGTGCGAGCGGTTCCTGTCCAGCAGCCGGTCCGTGCGCCGCTCGGCGATCGAGGCGAGGTCCGCGGCGGCGATCGCGAGGAAGTCGAGGACGTAGGCGACCGGCGCGCCGTGGAAGTTGCCGTTGGACTCGACCCGGCCGTCCGGCAGCACGACCGGGTTGTCCACGGCGGCCGCCAGCTCCCGTTCCGCCACCAGCTCGGCGTGGGTCAGCGTGTCCCGTCCCGCGCCCGCCACCTGCGGCGCGCACCGCACCGAGTAGGCGTCCTGCACCCGCGGCTCGTCGCCCTGGTGCTGCCCGGTCATCTCGGAACCGCGCAGCACGGCCAGCATGTTGGCGGCGGAGTCGGCCTGGCCCGGATGCGGCCGGATGGCGTGCAGCTCGGGAGCCAGCACCCGGTCGGTGCCCAGCAGCGCCTCCAGGGTCATGGCGGCGGTGACGTCCGCGGAGGCGTACAGCAGGCGCAGGTCGGCCAGGGCCATCAGCAGCATGCCGAGCATCCCGTCGGTGCCGTTGAGCAGCGCCAGACCCTCCTTCTCCCTGAGCTCGACGGGCTGGAGCCCGTGCGCCGCCAGCAGCTCGCTGACGGGGCGGAGTTCGCCGTCGGGGCCCTCGGCCTCGCCTTCGCCCATCAGGGCGAGCGCGCAGTGCGACAGCGGGGCCAGGTCGCCGGAGCAGCCCAGCGAGCCGTACTCGTGCACCACCGGCGTGATGCCGGCGTTCAGCAGGTCCGCCATGGCCCGGGCGACCTGCGGACGGACGCCGGTGCGGCCGGAGCAGACCGTCTTCAGCCGCAGGAACATCAGCGCGCGGACCACCTCGCGCTCGACCCGCGGGCCCATCCCGGCGGCGTGCGAGCGGACGATGTTGCGCTGGAGCCGGGTCCGCAGGTCCGGGCCGATGTGCCGGGTCGCCAGCGCGCCGAAGCCGGTGCTCACACCGTAGACCGGGTCCGGCTTGGCGGCGAGGGCGTCGACGACCTCACGGGTCGCGGTGAGTTCGCGCACCGCCTCCTCGGACAGCTCGACCCGCGCGCCGTGCCGCGCCACGGCCAGCACCTGCTCCGGCGTGAGGCCGGAGGTCGCGACCACCACGGTTTCCCTCGGCCCAGAGGTTTCCATCGACCTGGAGTGCATATCCATATTCAGGAGCCTAGGGGTTGAATTCGTCGCTGTCATCGGTGGGTTGGGCCACACCGGGGCCGGGGCCGCCGAGCGGCGGCGGCACCTCCCGTCCCCGCAGCGCCCGCCGC
>NZ_JACADT010000121.1:0-9537 GCF_013421635.1 Streptomyces sp. UH6
TCACGGGGACTCCGGCTCGCGCGGCGGACCGTCGCCTGCGTGGTCGCGGTCCGCAACCCGCTCCTGCTCCTGCTCCTGCTCCTGCCCCCAGCGGCACGATCACCCGCATACGGATCGCGCCCGCGGGCGGGACAGGCACGGGCCGGGAGGGGCGGGCTTGGGGCGGGCTTGCGTCCGGGGGCGGCACGACCCGCCCCGCCATGACGGGGCGGATGTGGCGTCAGTCGGTGAGTTCCACCTGGAGCTCGACCTCGACCGGGGCGTCGAGGGGGAGGACGGCGACGCCGACCGCACTGCGGGCGTGGACACCCTTGTCGCCGAAGACCTCGCCGAGGAGTTCGCTCGCGCCGTTGACGACGGCGGGCTGGCCGGTGAAGTCGGGGGCGGAGGCCACGAAGCCGACGACCTTCACCACCCGGGCGACGCGGTCGAGGTCACCGGCCACGGACTTCACCGCGGCCAGCGCGTTCAGCGCGCAGAGGCGGGCCAGGTCCTTGGCCTCCTCGGGCGTGACCTCGGCGCCGACCTTGCCGGTGACCCGCAGCTTGCCCCCGACCATGGGGAGCTGCCCACTGGTGTGGACGTACGCGCCGGAGAGGACCGCCGGCTGGTAGGCGGCCAGCGGCGCGGCCACCTCGGGCAGCGTCACGCCCAGCTCGGCGAGACGGGCCTCGACGCTGCTCACGCCTGCCTCTCCCGCTTCAGGTAGGCCACCAGCTGCTCCGGGTTCGGCCCGGGCACGACCTGGACGAGCTCCCAGCCGTCTTCGCCCCAGGTGTCGAGGATCTGCTTCGTCGCGTGCACGAGGAGCGGCACGGTCGCGTATTCCCACTTCTTCATGGGGCGACTCTAACCGCTGGCGCCGCCACTCCCTGAGTTGTCCACAGGGCGCCCGGGCCGGGCCCCGGTTGTCCACAGGCACGGCGTGGAAGAACCGCGAATGGTTAGGCTCGACGACGTGAGCAGGCTCCAGGTAGTCAGCGGCAAGGGCGGGACCGGGAAGACCACGGTCGCCGCCGCTCTCGCGCTCGCCCTCGCCAGCGGGGGGAAGCGCACCCTACTGGTGGAGGTGGAGGGCCGTCAGGGCATCGCGCAGCTCTTCGGGACGGAGGCGCTGCCCTACGAGGAACGGAAGATCGCGGTGGCTCCCGACGGCGGCGAGGTGCACGCCCTCGCCATCGACCCCGAACTGGCCCTGCTGGACTACCTCCAGATGTTCTACAAGCTGGGCGGCGCCGGCCGGGCGCTGAAGAAACTCGGCGCCATCGACTTCGCCACCACCATCGCTCCCGGCCTGCGGGACGTCCTGCTGACCGGCAAGGCGTGCGAGGCCGTGCGCCGCAAGGACAAGGCAGGCCGTTTCGTCTACGACCACGTGGTGATGGACGCCCCGCCGACCGGCCGGGTGACCCGCTTCCTCAATGTGAACGACGAGGTCGCCGGGCTCGCCCGGATCGGCCCGATACACCATCAGGCGCAGGCGGTCATGGGCGTGCTCAAGTCCCCGCAGACACAGGTGCACCTGGTGACGCTGCTGGAGGAGATGCCGGTCCAGGAGACGGCGGACGGCATCGCCGAGCTCCACACCGCGGGGCTGCCGACCGGCCGGGTGGTCGTCAACATGGTCCGCCCGGCCCTCCTCGACGGTGACGGGCTGGAGCTGGCGGGTTCGGTGCCGCGCGCCTCGGTGGCCCGCTCGCTGGCCGCGGCCGGCCTCGGCGGCGCCCGGCGGGGCGGGGCGGCGGAGCGCCTGGTGGACCCGCTGCTGCGGCAGGCCGAGGAGTACGCGGAGCGGTACACCCTGGAGCGGCAACAGCGGGAGGCGCTCGACCGGATCGAAGCGCCGCTCGCCGAACTGCCCCGGCTGACCGACGGAGTCGACCTGGCCGGCCTCTACGGGCTGGCCGCACTGCTGCGGACCCAAGGGATGTCATGAGCCTGGACCCCGATCGCGAACTCGACCTGGACCCGTTGCTGGACGACCCGGACACCCGCATCGTGGTGTGCTGCGGCTCCGGGGGCGTCGGCAAGACGACGACCGCCGCGGCCCTCGGCCTGCGGGCCGCGGAGCGCGGCCGCAAGGTGGTCGTCCTGACCATCGACCCGGCCCGCCGGCTCGCCCAGTCGATGGGCATCGGCCAACTGGACAACATCCCCCGCCGGGTGCCGGGGATCGACGGCTCCGCGGGCGGCGAGCTGCACGCGATGATGCTCGACATGAAGCGCACCTTCGACGAGATCGTCGAGGCGCACGCCGACCCGGAGCGGGCCGCGGCCATCCTGGCCAACCCCTTCTACCAGTCGCTCTCCGCGGGCTTCGCCGGCACGCAGGAGTACATGGCGATGGAGAAGCTCGGCCAGCTGCGGGCGCGGGACGAGTGGGACCTGATCGTGGTGGACACCCCGCCCTCCCGTTCCGCGCTGGACTTCCTGGACGCACCGGAGCGGCTCGGTTCGTTCCTCGACGGCAAGCTGATCCGGCTGCTCACCGCCCCGGCCAAGCTCGGCGGCCGGGCCGGGATGAAGTTCCTCAACGTCGGCATGTCGGTGATGACCGGCACGCTCGGCAAGCTGCTCGGCGGCTCGCTGCTGAAGGACGTGCAGACCTTCGTGGCCGCCATGGACACCACCCTGGGCGGCTTCCGCAGCCGCGCCGAGGCCACCTACCGGCTGCTGCAGGCGCCCGGTACCGCCTTCCTCGTGGTGGCCGCGCCGGAGCGGGACGCGTTGCGCGAGGCGGCCTACTTCGTGGAGCGGCTGGCCGCCGAGAGGATGCCGCTGGCGGGTCTGGTGCTGAACCGGGTGCACGGCAGTGACGCCGCCCAGCTCTCCGCCGAACGGGCGATCGCGGCGGCGGAAACCCTGGAGGCGGAAAATTTCCCGTCCGACGGCATTGTCGATCACACGAGCGGGAAAGAAGCGGGTAACTCACCCGATACACACGGCAGTTCAGTGTTCGCTGCTCCGGATGGTCAACCGGTTCAAGGCTCCCCCGCCGCACCCCGGCCCACGGCGCAGACCCCGGCGGACACCGACCGGCTCACCGCCGGTCTGTTGCGCCTGCATGCCGAGCGCATGCGCCTGATAGCCCGTGAGCAGCGCACACGGGACCGCTTCACGGCGCTCCACCCGGAGGTGCCGGTGACGGAGGTGCCCGCGCTGGCCGGCGACGTGCACGACCTGGCGGGACTGCGGGACATCGGCGAGCGCCTGGCCGCCCGCCGCCCCGCGACCACCGACGCGCACCACCCCGCGGTCGCCGACGCCACCGCGCAGGCGGACGCGCCGGAGCAGGCGGACGCGCCGCAGCAGCCGGACGTGCCGGCACCGGCAGACGTGCGGGCCCCGGCAGACGTGCCGGAGCAAGCAGACGTGCCGGAGCAGGCGGACGCTTCCGAACGAGCGGAACAGTCGGCACCGGCATCCACACCGGCATCCGCATCCGCAAGCGCATCCGAGCAGGCCGACGACGCCGGGCAGGCGAAAACGGCGAAGCGGCGGCCCGGGGTCACTGCCTGACCCCGGCTCCCGCCCTCCACTGCCGCCTCAACGGCGACTCACCGGCACTCCGGCGACCGCCCCGGCGGCAGCTCACCGGTACTTCGGCGGCAGCTCACCGCGCTCGGTCGGCGACGGCGGCGGCGGTCAGCTCACCGCCGCGTAGCTCTCGTAGGACTCGCTGGTCTCGTCGAGCGGCAGGATTCCTGCCTCCCGCTCGTACTCCATACGCGCCGTCTCCAGCAGACGACGCCAGGAGGTCACGGTCGGCCGGCGGCGCAGCAGCGCTCGGCGCTCCCGCTCCGTCATGCCTCCCCACACGCCGAATTCGACGCGGTTGTCGAGCGCATCGGCCAGGCACTCCGTCCGCACCGGGCATCCGGTGCACACCGCCTTGGCCCTGTTCTGCGCTGCTCCTTGAACGAACAGTTCATCCGGATCGGTAGTGCGGCAGGCCGCCTGCGCACTCCAGTCGGTAACCCAGCCCATACCGGCGCCGTCCTCTCCCGAATCGAGGCTCCCCCACGGCGGCAGCGGCATATTCACCGCCGCCAGTTGAGGACGTTACGGAAGGTGGACAGAGTGCAACACCCCCGTCGGGCCCAATCTTGAATGGCCCGAACGGACTATGGGTAAGCGGCAGATCACCCGGAGGAGTGGCCTGACGACAAATAGGATCTTCGCGACATCACAGGACAGACCACTCCCCACGAAAGGGGCACAGAAGCTTTCGGAGGGATGATTCGGGCATCCCCCGGGAAGGAGATCACGCGGTTCCGGAACGATCCGGGGCCGTCGGGCGTCCCGACTTACGGGTCTACCGCTCACCCGCTGTCGTGACAGCCGGGAGCAGCTTAGGCCAAGGCATTTACCTCTGTCCGGCAAACGAGAACGTAGGCTGCCCTCATGCCAAACAAGCGCTCGGGTGGAGGCCTGTCGCCAGTCCAGCAGGCCGCGAAGTTCCTCGGAGTCAGCGTCCTCGCCGGAGGCGTGCTGGCCGGCATCGCCCTGCCCGCCTTCGGGACCCTGGGACTCGCGGCGAAAGGATCCGTCGAGAGCTTCGACGAGATCCCGGCGAACCTGAAGACCCCGCCGCTCAGCCAGCGCACCACCATCCTCGACGCCGACGGGGGCAAGATCGCGACGGTGTACTCCCGCGACCGCACGGTGGTCCCGCTGAAGAAGATGGCGCCGGAGCTGCAGAAGGCGATCGTGGCGATCGAGGACGCCCGCTTCTACGAGCACGGCGCGGTCGACCTGAAGGGCGTCCTGCGCGCGCTCAACAGCAACGCGCGCAGCGGTGAGGTCACCCAGGGCGCGTCCACGCTGACCCAGCAGTACGTGAAGAACGTCTTCGTGGAGGAGGCGGGCGACGACCCGGACAAGGTGGCCCAGGCCACCCAGCAGACCCTGGGCCGCAAGATCCAGGAGCTGAAGTACGCGATCCAGGTGGAGGAGGAGCTCGGGAAGAAGAAGATTCTCGAGAACTACCTGAACATCACCTACTTCGGACAGTCCGCCTACGGCGTCGAGGCCGCCTCGCAGCGTTACTTCTCGAAGTCCGCCGACGACCTGGAGCTCCAGGAGGCGGCGCTGCTGGCCGGTCTGGTCCAGTCGCCGACCCGCTACGACCCGGTCAACAACCCCAAGACCGCCGAGCAGCGGCGCAACGTCGTCCTCGACCGGATGGCACAGGTCGGGGACATCTCCGGGAAGGAAGCCGCGGCGGCCAAGGAGAAGCCGCTGGGGCTGAAGATCAGTTCCCCGAAGAACGGCTGCATCACCGCCGTGAAGGGCGCCGGGTTCTTCTGCGACTACGTCCGCAACGTCTTCCTCACCGACCCCGCGTTCGGCAAGGACCGCGAGACCCGCGCCAAGCTGTGGAACCAGGGCGGTCTGACCGTGCGCACCACGCTGGCCCCGCAGGCGCAGGACTCCGTGCAGGCCTCGCTGAAGGGCCACGTCAACAAGGACGACAAGGTGGCGGCCGCGGCCACCATGGTGGAGCCCGGCACCGGCAAGATCCTGGCGATGGGCCAGTCGAGGCCGTACGGCTCCAGCGACAAGGACCACCAGACCGTCATCAACTACTCGGTCGACCAGGCGATGGGCAACAGCACCGGTTTCCAGACCGGCTCGACCTTCAAGCCGTTCCTCGCCGCGGCCGCGATAGAGGGCGGCCTCCCGCTGGGCAAGGTCTACCCGTCGCCGAACAAGATGCCGTACCCCAGGGTGCAGGGCTGCAAGGAGACCTACAACCAGGGCGAGATGACGCAGAACGAGACGCCGGAGGAGGTCGGGCCGTACTCGCTCCAGGAGGCGATGAAGCTCTCGATCAACACCTACTTCGTCCAGATGGTCGGCGACCTCGGCCTCTGCCCCACCCTGGAGATGGCCGAGAAGATGGGCATCCGCACGGGCGACGGCAAGAAGCTGCCCGACGGCAAGCCCTCCATCGTCCTCGGCACGCCGTCGATCTCCCCGCTGACCATGGCCTCGGCGTACGCCACCTTCGCCTCCCGGGGCATGTACTGCTCGCCGGTCGCGATCGAGTCGGTCACCCAGAAGATCGGCGAGAAGAAGAAGAGCCTCGAGGTGCCGAAGTCGACCTGCAGGCGGGCGATGTCGGAGCGGACCGCGGACGCGGTCAACACCCTGCTCTCCGGCGTCACCGACTCCGGCACCGGCGCCCGTGCCGGTCTCAGCGACCGGGACAACGCGGGCAAGACCGGTACCACGGACTTCCGCAAGAACGCCTGGTTCGTCGGGTACACCCCGAACCTGTCCACGGCGGTGTGGCTCGGCGACCCGATGCAGCAGGTGAAGATGGTGGACATCACCATCGGCGGCACGTACTTCGCCAAGGTCTCCGGCGGCGCGGGCCCCGGCCCGATATGGCGGCAGGCGATGTCCGGCGCTCTGCAGGGCAAGGAGGCACCGGCCTTCAACAGGGTCGAGATCCCCGCCGACAAGCCCAAGGACGACGACAAGGACAAGGGCCGCGGTGACGGACGGCCCGGCGAGGGACTGATCTCCGGCCTGTTCACCGGCGGGAACGGCAACGGCGGCGCCACGACCGCCGGCGCCGACGGCGGCGTGACCACCGACGGCGGCATCACCGTGGGCGGCCTGACCGGCGGGGACCTGACCGGTGGCACCACGGGCGACCTCAACGGCGGCGCCACCACCGGCGGCTTCGTGCAGGGCAACGACAACGGCGGCGGCAACGGCCCCTGACCCCCGCGCCCGACGCCTGCCCCTGACGCCTCGTGGGCACAGCACTCGGCCCCCTCCCCGCGCCGTGCGGGGAGGGGGCCGAGTGCTGTGCCGGGGGGCGACCGGAGGCCGTCAGCCCAGCAGACGCTTCTTCACCGCGGCGGCCACCCGGCCGCCCTCGGCGCGTCCGGCCACCTTCGGGTTCACGATCTTCATGACCTGGCCCATGGCCTTCGGCCCCTCGGCGCCGGCCGCCCGGGCCTCCTCGACCGCCTGGTCCACCAGCGCGTTCAGCTCGTCGTCGCTCAGCTGCTGGGGCAGGTACCCGGCGAGCAGCTCGCCCTCCGCCTTCTCCCGCTCGGCGCTCTCGGCGCGACCGCCCTGGGCGAACGCCTCCGCGGCCTCGCGGCGCTTCTTGGCCTCACGGGTGATCACCTTGAGGACCTCGTCGTCGGAGAGCTCGCGCTTCTCCGTACCCGCGACCTCCTCCTTGGTGATCGCGGTCAGGGTGAGCCGGAGCGTCGAGGAGCGCAGCTCGTCGCGCCCCTTGATCGCCGCGTTGAGGTCTTCCTGCAGCTTCGACTTGAGCGTGGTCATGGCTTGATTGTCGCAGGTGTGTCGCAGCGAATGCCCCTTGATTTACGGTCCTCGGGGCACCCTGACACGATGGACGGCATGCGCGCGCTCTACAAGGTCCCCCTCGGCGTCACGGCGGCCGCCGCCGCCGGTCTCGTCTACTCCGCCGGGTTCGAGGCCCGTTCGTTCCGGCTCCGCCGGGTGACCGTTCCGGTCCTGCCCCCTGGAATGCGTCCGCTGCGCGTCCTCCAGGTCTCCGACATCCACATGGTGAGCGGACAGCGCAAGAAGCAGCGCTGGCTGCGTTCGCTGGCCGGCCTGCGGCCCGACTTCGTCATCAACACCGGCGACAACCTCTCCGACACCGAGGGCGTGCCGGAGGTGCTGGACGCGCTGGAGCCACTGATGGAGTTCCCCGGCGCGTACGTCTTCGGCTCCAACGACTACTACGGTCCGCGGCTGCGCAACCCCGCCAAGTACCTGGTGGAGAAGGTCCAGGGCAAGCACGGGCTCAACGGGAACGAGCCGGTCACCGGCGCCGTCCACAACCCTTGGGAAGGGCTGCGGGACGCGTTCGACGAGGCGGGCTGGCTCAACCTCACCAACACCCGCGGCACGCTGAAGGTCGAGGGCGTCTCGGTCGAGCTGACCGGACTGGACGACCCGCACATCAAGCGGGACCGGTACGACGAGGTCGCGGGCGGCCCGACCGGTTCCGGCGACTTCTCCCTGGGCGTGGTGCACGCCCCGTACCTGCGGTCGCTGGACGCGTTCGCCTCCGACGGCTATCCGCTGATCCTGGCCGGCCACACGCACGGCGGGCAGCTCTGCATCCCGTTCTACGGCGCCCTGGTCACCAACTGCGACCTGGACACCGACCGGGTGAAGGGCCTCTCCACCCACACGGCCGGCGGCAACACGTCCTACCTGCACGTCTCCGCGGGCTGCGGGGCCAACCGGTACACCCCGTTCCGTTTCGCCTGCCCGCCGGAGGCGACGCTGCTGACGCTGGTCGGCAGCGACTGGGCGCTCTGACGCCGGCGGTCCCAAGGGCCGGCCCTTCCGAGGGCCCGGCCCGGGACCGCACCCGGCGTCCCTCGTTCGGCCCCGCGAGATCGCCCGCCATGCCCCGTTCTGCCTAGCGTGAGGGCATGACCGCTCCCCTACCCAGGGACATCCCGGACCTCCCCCCGGTGCCGGGCAGGGCCAAGCTGACGCCCTCGTACGTCCCCCCGACAGCCGTCATACCCCCGGCCCGCCGCCCCCTCACCGCGTTGTTCCGGCTGTCCACCGCCCTGGCCGCGGCGGGCGGCGTGGCCATCTGCCTGGCACTCGGCCGTCCCCTGCAGGCCCTCACCCACTTCACCGTGCAGGCCAACATCCTGCTGGCGGCCGTCCTCCTGGTCTCCGCCCAGCGCGCCTGGAGTGCCGGCCGCCCCGTGCGGCCCGCCCTCACCGGGGCCGCGCTCCTCTACGTCCTGCTGGCGGCCCTGGTCCACGCCTTCGCCGTCCCCGGCCGCCCCTCCTTCTCCGACCCCGGGCCCGGCGCCCCCTGGGCCACCGTGGCCGCCCTGCTGCTCACCGTGGTCGTCCCGGCGGCCGCCCTGCTGGACTGGCTCCTGCTCACCGCCCCGCGCACCCTCCGGCTGCGCCACGCCACGGCCTGGCTGCTCTACCCCCTGACCTACCTGGGCCTCACCCTGGGCCGTGCCGTCCTGCTCCCGGCGGACGCGCCCGGCCGCGCGCCCTTCCCCTTCCTCGACGCCACCCGCAACGGCACCCTCGGCACCGTCGGCAACGCCCTCCTGGTCGCCCTCGCCTGCTACGGCCTCGGCGTCCTCCTGGTCGCCGTCGACCACCTCTGTCCCGGGGTGGTCCGCAGCCGCCCGAAAACCGGATTTCGCCTCAGGCCACCGGTGGGCTAAAGTAAACGACGTCGCCGCGGGAACGCGGAGATGATCGGGGTGTAGCGCAGCTTGGCAGCGCGCTTCGTTCGGGACGAAGAGGTCGTGGGTTCAAATCCCGCCACCCCGACAGTGACCAGAGGGCCTGGTGTGCAACTTGCACACCAGGCCCTCTGGCGTGTTGGTGATCAGCCTTCAGGCCCGCGCCGGGCCCGGCCCCCCGTCGGAGGACGGGGGGCCGGGCTGGGCGTCAGGCGGCCTGGGGCTGGAGGAGCCGGGCCAGCAGGTCGTCCAGGCTGACCATGCCGGTGGCGTCGCCGGAGGCGTCGCGGACCACGGCGAG
>NZ_JACADT010001210.1:0-1492 GCF_013421635.1 Streptomyces sp. UH6
GGCGGCCGGTGAGGAGGGCGTCCGCGGTGTGCCAGGCGGCGGGCGAGAGCAGCGGGCGCAACCGGAGCAGCAGGGCCATCAGGTGAGGGCCCTGGCGGGCGCGGAAGGCCGGGTCGACGCGGGCGATGTCCAGCTCGTTGGCGGCGGTCAGCTCGGCCAGGTCCCGGCGCTGCTGGAGGGAGAGCGAGCGGGTCCGGCCGGTGAAGCGCTCGACGTAGCGGCCCGACGGATGGGTGAGCGTCGGGTAGGTCGCCATCCGGTCGCAGACCCCGTAGAGGTGGACCAGCGCCTCCGCCTCCGCGCCGATCACCAGGGCGAGCTCCGCGCGGCGGGCCAGACCCAGTACCGCCGGGGTGAACGCCTCGGTGCCGTAGGCGGCGTGGCAGAGCCCCGCCAGCTGCAGCGCGGGCCGGGCGTCCCAGAGCACGAGGAGCGCGCGGACGCGTACCAGGTGCTGGAGGAGCGTGCCGCCCGGATGGGCGATGGCGTCCGCGCCGAGGCGGCGTAAGAGCACGACGGCACGGTCGGCCGCCGGTGGGGGAGCGGGCACGGCTGCGCCTCCTTCGAAGCGGGGCCTTTCGGCGGGGATCGGGTCGGCACCCGCGCGCGTGGGGCTGCCCGCCGGCCGTCGTGAACCGGTCAGGTGCCGTGGTGACGCGGGTTGCCGCCCGGGGCTGCCCTTCACCACGATCGTCGGGCCTGGGGGCGAGGCAGGTCAATCCTTGGGTTTGCTTCCCAACCCTCAGTGTCCGCTTGGGTGTTGCTAGCGTGTGCCGCGTGACTCTCGACGACCTCAGGGTGTTCGTGGCGGTGTGCCGGGCCGGCTCGCTCAGCGCGGTGGCCCGTGAGCTGGGCTGCACGCAGTCCGCGGTGAGCCAGCACGTGAAGCGGCTGGAGCGGGAGACCCGCGTCAGCCTGCTGGAACGCCAGCCGCGCGGCGTGGTCCCGACGGCGGCCGGGCGCATCCTGTGGGACGCCGCCTCCGACGGCCTCGCGGGGCTGGACCTCGCGCTGCGGCGGCTCGGCGACCTGGTGGACGGCGAGAGCGGCGCCGTGCGGGTGACCACCGGCGGCACCACCGTGCGGCACTTCATGGCCGACGCCATCGTCGATTTCCGCCGCCGGCACCCCCGGGTGAGCCTGGAGTTCCAGACCGAGACGTCCAGCCGCCGCTGCTTCGACGCGCTGCTCTCCAGCAACCTCGACCTGGCGTGGATCACCATCGGCGAACCGGTGCGGGGCATCGAGCAGCGCCCGGCGGTCGAGCTGCCCTGGGTGCTGGCGGTGCGGGAGGACGACCCGCTGGCGGGGCGGGAGAGCGTGACCGTCGCCGACCTCGCCGACCTCCGCCTGGTGCGGCTCCCGTCCAACTCCACCTCCGGCGAACAGCTCGACGTGGCGCTGACCGGGTCGGGCCTGCGGGCCGGGTCCGGCACCAGCGTGGCCGACTGGGACACCGCGCTGCTGCTCGCCGAACTCGGTCTGGGGCACG
>NZ_JACADT010001211.1:0-1489 GCF_013421635.1 Streptomyces sp. UH6
CGCCGTGCTGACCCTGCCCGCGCTCGACACCTCGGCGGGGGCCCGGCTCACCGGCGACCTGTGGTGGGACACCGAGGCCACGTACGACGTGCTGTGCGCCGAGGTCTCCACGGACGGCGGCGCCACCTGGCTGCCCCTGCCGTTCAGCACCCGGGCCCCGCACGGGAAGCAGGACGTCGCCCGCTCCGACGGCCGGGTGTCCGGCTTCAACGGCCGTGTCTGGCACCGCTTCGCCGCCCGGCTGCCGGCCTCCGCGGCGACGTCGGTGCGCTGGCGGTACACCACCGACGCACGGTACGTCGGCCGCGGGGTGTACGTCGGCGCGCAGAAGGTCGCCTCCCGGGACACCCTGCTGTACGCGGACGCCCGGCCGGCGGACCTGGCCCGGGTGACGGCGGACGGCTGGACACGCGAGAGGGACTGACCGTCAGGTGAGGCGGCTCAGCTCCTCCATCGCCTCCCGCTCCAGCCGGGAGAGCCCGAGGAGCAGGTCGCCCGCCTCCGTGAGGTACCGCTCCTCCCCCGTCGCGCCGGCCCTGGAGATCAGTTCGGCGGCCCGCGTCCACCCGGCCGCCGCCTCGGTGTAGAGCCGGTGGCCGGTGCGCAGCCGGGGGCCGCCGACCGACTCGGCGCTCTCGGCGAGGAAGTCGCGGTAGAGGTTGCGGAACAGGGCGCCGCCGGTGCCGCCCTTCTCCATCAGGAGGGCGGCCCGGGACAGGTCCCGTCCGGGGTCGTCGGTGCGGCGGAGCCAGGTGCGCACCAGCTTCCCGGCCTTCGCGATCCCCCGGTGGCCCAGGTTGGCGATGGGCGGGTGGAGGAAGGCGTCCGCGCAGGCGGTGACGGCGGGGACGATCCGGCTCCGCGGCGCGGGTGCGTCCCGGGGGACGGTGAGGGTGAACGACCGGTGCCTGGCCGTCATCGGGCCGCGCGCGGCGCGGGCCCTGGCGAGGGAGGCCAGGCCGGTGGAGACCGCGCCGCCCTGCTGGTCGGTGTCGACCAGCAGGGCGTTCCGGTCGTCGTAGCCGTACAGGGCGACGACGTGGCCGCCGAAGTGGACCTTGGTCGTGAAGTGGTCGAGGTGGTAGCTGTCCAGTTGCAGTCCGACCGGGTGACCGGCGTCGACCGCGCCGGTCACGTTCTCCCACGCCTTGCGCGGGGAGGCCGTCTCCCGGACCTGGAGGTCCAGACCGAGGTTGGCGGCCAGGTTCCTGGTGAGTTCGAAGGGCTTGACCCGTCCGCCGAGGAACGGGAAGCCCATGTTCCTGCTGTCCCAGTAGACGAAGGACAGACCGGCGCCCAGACCGAACAGCATGGGCTCCGACAGGTCCGCTCCCCGGTGCCGCAGCAGCACGCCCAGGGTCGACGTCTCGCAATGCCGCGTACCGCGGGGATCGATGTCTTCGACGATGCTCACCCCCTCATGCTCTCGCGCCGGGAGGCCGTCCGGCGGGCCGTCCGGGTTTCCGCCGGGGCCCGGTCCCCCGCCGGG
>NZ_JACADT010001212.1:0-1487 GCF_013421635.1 Streptomyces sp. UH6
CAGTCGAACCAGCGGGCCGTGGCGAGTTCCTCGGTGCGGGTCGGGTCCTCCAGGAGGGCGGCCACCTCGAAGCGGCGCGGCCACTGGCGGGCCGCCCAGGCGAGGCCCGCGGCGACGCCCTCCAGCGTGGCGGCGTGGACCGTGCCGTCGTCGGTGAGCCGCCAGTCCAGTTCGGTGCCGTCGACCACCAGTTCCTCGTGCTCCACGTAGGACGCCGGCGCGGACGGCCCCAGCAGCGCCCGTACCGCGTCCGGCACCTCGTGCTCCACGCCCTGGGAGGTGACCGTGCCGGGCACCGTCTCGCTGAGGCGGCGGACCTGGAAGAGCTCGGCGAGGCCGGCGGCGCGGTCCGGGCGGACCGGGAGGAGCGGGGTCCCGGCGATCAGCGGCAGCAGGTCGGGCGAGTCCACCACCACCGCGTAGGCGGCGTCGACGATCTCCGCCCGGCCGTCCACCACCGCGCGGACCTCGTCCGGCAGCAGCCCCACCCGCTCCGGGTCGAGCTCGGCCAGCGCGCTGTAGAGACCGTGCAGCTGGGCGGGGGTGACCACGCGGCCGGGGTCGGTGAGACGGTCGAGGAGTTCGGCGGCGCCGCCCGGTTCGTCGAGCAGCGCGTCCACGGTGGTGCGCACGCCGAGGGCACGGAGCACCTGGACGTCGTCGAAACCGGTGGCGTCCGCCTCGTCGTAGAGGCCGCGCAGCAGCGGATCACCCCCGGCGGCGAGCAGCCCGGCCGGGCGCCGGCCGTCGAGGACCGGGTGGCCGCGCAGCCACCAGGCCGTGTACGGGCGGACCGTCTCGTGGGTGCCGTCCGGCATGAGCACCCGCACCGGCTGGACCAGGGCGTCCCGCAGGGGCGGGAGGGAGAGCATGGCCAGCGCCTCGGGCCAGCGGTCGTCGTCGACCAGTTCCAGGTCACGGACCGCGACCAGTTCGGTGGCGACCGGCGGCACGGGGGTGTCGGGGAAACGGTCGAGGACGTCCTCGCACCAGACGTCGACCGCGTCCAGCAGCCCGGCGTCGTCGGGCTCGGCGAAGTCCCCCTCACGCGGCTCCAGTTCGTCCGGGTCGAGGACGACGTCGCTCGCGCGGACCAGCGCGAAGCCGGCCAGCACGCCGCAGGCGGCGAGCGTCTCCTCGCCCCAGCGGCCGGCCAGCTCCTCGTCCACGGCGGGCAGTTCTCCCTCACGGACGACGCGGGCGAAGTCGCTCCCGGGGAAGAGGAGTTCACCGGCGGGCGCGAGTTCACCCTCCTCGTCGGGCAGGGCCAGCGCGCCCAACCACGGCTCGTCGCCCGGCTCCAGGTTCGCGTCGCGCACCAACGTGAGGACCAGGTCGGCCAGTTCGTCGGCGTCGAGGGCGTTCTCGTCCCAGCCGGCGCCCTCGTCGTCCAGCGACGCGGCGACCGCCGCGCGGACCTGGCCGGTGGTCAGGACGGCGCGGGCGGTCGCGGGCAGCGCGCCCAGCTTCTCCAGCAGCGGGTGGGC
>NZ_JACADT010001213.1:0-1487 GCF_013421635.1 Streptomyces sp. UH6
CCGCCGCCGCGCGGTCGTTCACGCCCAGCTTCGCGTACAGATGGGTGAGATGGGTCTTCACCGTGGCCTCGCTGATGAACAGCTCACGGGCGATCTCCCGGTTGGAGGTGCCCCGGGCGACCAGGGCCAGCACCTCCCGCTCGCGCGCGGAGGGCAGCTCGTTGCCCGGGGCGCGGACCGCCGACACCAGACGCGAGGCGACGGCGGGGGAGAGCACCGTGCGGCCCTCCGCCGCCGCCCGCACACCGGCCAGCAGTTCGTCGCGCGGGGCGTCCTTGAGCAGGTAACCGGTCGCCCCCGCCTCGATGGCCGGCAGGGTGTCGGAATCGGTGTCGTAGGTGGTGAGGACCATGACCTTGGCGCGGATGCCGCGACGCGTCAGCTCGGCGATGGCCGGCACCCCGCCGCCACCGGGCATCCGCAGGTCCATCAGCACCACGTCCGGGTCGAGTTCGGCGGCCAGCGCCACCGCCCGGACCCCGTCGGCCGCCTCCCCGAGCACCCGGAACCCCGGAGCGGCTTCGAACAGAGCGCGCAGACCGTCCCTCACGACGGGGTGGTCGTCGACGATCAGCAAGGTGATTGCGGTCCGGCCGGACGTCTCATCGCTCATGACGGACCAACGGTACGCGAGTCGACACGGCGGTGCCCTGCCCCGCCTCCGACTCGACCACCACCGACCCGGCGATGCGTTCGGCGCGGGCCCGCATGCCGTCCAGGCCGAAACCCCCGTTCCGGGTGCGTGGCGGGAGCGCGGCCGGGTCGAACCCGCGGCCGTCGTCCCGGACGTCGAGGGTGACCTCGTCGCCCATGAAGCTGAGGGTGACGCCCACCCGGGACGCCGACGCGTGCCGGGCCACGTTGGACAGTGCCTCCTGCAATATCCGCAGCAAGGTGGCGGCGACCTCGCCGTGCAACTGCTCCGGCTCCCCGGTCAGGGTGAACTCCGCCCGCAGCCCCTGCCGTTCGGACCAGCCGTCGACCGTCTTGCGCAGCGCCTGCGGAAGGCCGTCCTCGGCCAGGCCGGCCGGAGCGAGATTCTGCACCGACCGGCGTGCCTCACCGAGGCTGTGCCGCGCCAGGTCCGCGGCACGGTCCGCGTGCCTGCGGGCCACGGCGGGGTCGTCGGTGCTCGCCACCACCTGGAGCTGGGCGATGATCCCGGTCAGTCCCTGGGCGAGCGTGTCGTGGATCTCCGCGGCCAGCCGCCGGCGCTCGTCCGCGATGCCCGCCTCCCGCGCCTGGAGCAGCAACTGGGTGTGGAGCGCGGCGTTCTCGTCGAGTGCCCGCCGCAGGGCCGCGTTGGCGCGCTCCAGTTCGACGATGGCGGCGGCGCGGGCGCTGGAGCGTTCCTCCTGCTGCTCGCTGAAGTGCGTGGTGACGCCGATCAGCGCCAGGTTGACGATCAGCAGCCCGGCGAACAGCCCCCACTGAGCGGTGCTCTGCGGCGGCAGGCCGCCCGCCTGCGCACCCGCCACCGGCAGGGC
>NZ_JACADT010001214.1:0-1486 GCF_013421635.1 Streptomyces sp. UH6
ATGGGCGAGCGGGCGCTGGCGCGGGTGCGCGAGGAGTTCGTGGACCGGGCTCTCGCGCTGCCCGCGTCGGTGGTGGAGCGGGCCGGGGCGGGCGACCTGACCACCCGGGGCACGGCGGACGTCGCCGCCGTCGGGAAGACGCTGCGGGACTCCGGACCGGACCTGCTGATCCACTCGGCCCAGGCGCTGGTGCTGATCGGCGCGGTGTTCCTCATCCATCCGCTGCTCGGCGCCTGCCTGGTCCTCGGCTTCGCGGGCATCCTCACGGCGACCCGCTGGTACCTGCGGCGGGCCCGTGACGCCTACCTGGAGCAGGGAGCGGCCACCTCCGAGCTGGCCGAGGAGCTCACCTCCACGGCGTCCGGCGCGCGGACGGTGGAGGCGTTCCGGCTGGAGCGGCGGCGCGTCGCGGCCAACCGTGAGGCGGTCGAGGAGGCGCGCCGCACCCGGATGCGGACGCTCTTCCTGCGCTGCGTCTTCTTCCCCTCGCTGGACTTCTCCTACGCGCTGCCGGTGGCCGGCGTGCTGCTGGTGGGCGGACACCTCCACTTCCAGGGGTCGTTGAGCCTGGGCGCGGTGGTGGCCGCGGCGCTGTACATGCGGCAGCTGGAGAATCCGCTGGACCACCTGCTGGACATGGTCGAGCAGTTGCAGTCCTCCGGGGCCTCCTTCGCCCGGGTCGAGGGCCTGGCGCGGGCCCCCCGGGACGAGCGCGGCGTGACGGCCGAGCCCGCGGACGACGTGATCGAGGTGCGCGGCGCCCGGTTCGCCTACCCGGGCGGCCCGGAGGTGCTGGGAGGCGTGGACCTGGTGGTGCGGCCCGGTGAACGGCTGGCGGTGGTGGGGCCGTCCGGGGCGGGCAAGACGACGCTGAGCCGGCTGATCGCGGGGATCGACGCTCCGGGTGAGGGCACGGTGACGGTGGGCGGGGTGCCGGTGGTGTCGCTGACGCCGGAGCGGCTGCGGCGCCAGGTGGTGCTGGTCACCCAGGAGCACCACGTCTTCCTCGGCACGGTGCGGGACAACCTGCTGATCGCCGAACCGGGGGCGGAGGACGCCGGGTTGTGGGCGGCGCTGAAGGCGGTGGGCGCGGAGTGGGTGTCCGCCCTGCCGGAAGGGCTGGACACGGTGCTGGGCGCGGACGCGTACCGCACGTCGGGTCCGCAGGCCCAGCAGCTCGCCCTGGCCCGCGTGGTGCTGGCCGACCCCCACACGCTGGTCCTCGACGAGGCGACCGCGCTCCTCGACCCGGCCACCGCCCGTCACACCGAGCGCGCGCTGGCGGCGGTGCTGGAGGGGCGCACGGTGATCGCGGTGGCCCACCGGCTGCACACCGCGCACGACGCGGACCGGGTCGCGGTCATGCGGGGCGGGCTCCTCACGGAACTGGGCTCCCACGACGAGCTGGTCGCCGCCGGGGGCGAGTACGCCGCCCTCTGGCGGACCTGGCACGGCGCGCCCGCCCCCCGCTGACCACGCCCGTCCC
>NZ_JACADT010001215.1:0-1482 GCF_013421635.1 Streptomyces sp. UH6
GCTCCGCGGCGGCCGGACCGGCGCCGTCGGCGCGCTCGAGTTCCACCTGGGGCGCCGCCCGCTCCGGCAGGGCGGCGGGGGCGTGCCCGCGGCTGACCGCCTTCAGGTGGGCCCGCTCCACCCGCTTCTGCTCACGACGGCGCCGCCGGGTCTGCTCCCGCATCCGGCTGTCCTCGCGGACCTCCTCCACCGCCTCGTCCAGGCTCCGCACGCCCTCCAGCAGCATCAGCGACCAGGCGCGGTAGGTCTCGCGCGGCGCGCGCAGCCACCGCACCGCCCGGATCTGGGGCAACGGCCGCGGGATCAGGCCCTGTTCGCGCAGGGCGGCGCGCCGGGTCTGCTTCAGGGCGCGGTCGAAGAGGATCGCGGCGGAGAGCGACATCCCGGCGAAGAACTGCGGGGCGCCCGCGTGGCCCAGGCCGCGCGGGGCGTGCACCCAGTTGAACCAGGCGGCCGCGCCCGCGAACAGCCACACCAGCATCCGGGACCCCAGGGCGGCGTCGCCGTGACTGGCCTCGCGCACCGCGAGCACCGAGCAGAACATCGCCGCCCCGTCCAGACCGAACGGCACCAGGTACTCCCAGCCGCCGGCCAGGCCGAGGTTCTGGCGTCCGAAGCCGACCAGGCCGTGGAAGGAGAGCGCGGCGGCCACCGCGGCACAGCAGAACAACAGCAGGTAGGACGCGGTCCCGTAGACGGCCTCCTTGCGCCGTCGGCGTTCCTCGCTGCGCTCCCAGGAGTCGTCCGGGGAGGCCGAGCCCGCCGCCGACGCCTTCCGGCCGCGCGCGAGCACCGCCACCGCCGCCAGCACGCCGAGGAGCAGTACGGCGCCCGGAAGCAGCCAGTCCAGCGAAACGTCGGTCAATCTCATCCGGTTGTCCCTTGCGTCGGGCCTGCGTGGGAAGGGCGTAGCTGGCGGCCATGGTGACCCAACCGGCGTGGCCCGTACGGGGTTTCCGGACAAGAGGAACCGAGGGAGTGGTGCGGAGGGGCGGGTTCGCGCCCTCATCTTCGAACACGCGCCCAGGGGCGTGAAGAGAGTTCGAAGGGAAGTCACCCTCAAGGGTGGTGTGGCGGGAGGCCGCCTGACGGCGGACGGGTGCAGATCCGATCAGATGTCAGGCTGCCTGGGCCGCCGTCAGCTTGGCGACGCGGTCCGTGTCGCAGGTGCGCGGGCAGGTGACGCAGGTGTTGTTGTCGGTCAGCGTGTAGACCAGGCAGCAGGTGACCCGGTCGCGGGTGGTCAGCGACTCGCCGGCCGGGCCGGGCAGCTCCCGGAAACCGGCGGCGCCGGGCAGCGGGAGGGTCGCCCCGGGCAGCATCCGGCCCAGCTCCTCCATCGCCCGCCGCTCCTCGCCCAGCAGGTTGCCGATGTACCAGAGGCCCTCGACCAGCTCGTCGGTCACCATCCCCCACAGCGAGCGGCCGCGGCGGCGCATCCGCGGCCCGAAGACCTCCAGCACCGGCCCCATGTGCTCGGCC